>JBBRKS010000086.1:0-15809 GCA_038231775.1 Rhodobacterales bacterium
CCCGCAAGAACGCCAAGCCGTGAAAGACTGCCACCACAGGCGCAGTCGCGCGCAACGAAGCTCTGCGGGCGTCGAAATATCTGGGCCGTGCGCTCTGGCGAAGATGGAGCGGATATCACCGCCGAAGCCGCGTCGAGATGTGAGGAGAATCAGAAAACGATCCGGGGGATCGTTTTCCCGACGATCGGATGCACGGTGTGACCCGAAGCTCCGCGCAGCGAAACTGTCGGGTCAGTGCCTCATGGCACGGGACATCAACCGTCAGGTCGCCGAGTTCCAAGTCCGTGTCGCCGTCCTGAACGGCGTCACCGCGCTCGGCATCCCCGTCACGAAGGTCGTGGGATAGATCCGTCCGGGAAAAGGGGTCCTCCGCCTGTTAGACGATTTGTGCAACATAGCCCACAGATGGCAGAAAATACAGATGGCAGTAAACATTGAGTACCCTCACGCTGGCGATCCCGAACGCTATGTTGTGATAGCCATCTATAAGGACTTTCAATGCCTGTTGCGGGCACCAATTCATTCAAGGCTATTGACTTGGGCTGGTCCACCCTGGGGTGCAGCGGCTTTTGTTCAGGGTGGGTTGCGGTTTGGCGGGCAAATCTCTGGCGGCCGGGTCTGGGGCACGGAGGCTGATGTATTGACGCAAGTCTGCGGTTCTGCGATGCGGACCCGGGCAGCCTTGGGGGGATGATGCAGGATAAACCGCTTGACCGGGGAGAGTGCGATCTGCTGGCCGTCCTGCACCGGCTTGAGGGCGAGCGTGGGCCGGTCACACAAGCCGCGCTGTCGGTTGAGACGCGGGGGCGGGGGCTAGAATTTGGCCGCTCGTTTGCCCGGCTGAAGTCGCTGGCGCTGATCGAAGAGGTTGAACGCCGCCCGTTTGTGCTGTTGCGGCTGTTCGGGGCGAAGTCGATCTTTGTGCTGCGCCTGACCCAAGCCGGGCGCAAGCTGGTTGCCGAGTTGGCTGTCGCCAGCGCCGAGCCGGTGCAGCCTGTCTTGTCTTTCGCGGATGGAGCGGTACAGCCGGGCGAGGTGATGGCGCCCGTCGCTGGTGTCCTGGCCGACACGTCGGGCGGGGAACCGGGAGCGGCCTCTGCCGACGCCACGCCGCCGATGGTTGAAGCGAGTGCTGCGAAAGACATGACCGGGGCCGGCGTTGTGCTGCCCGATCCTATGTCCGCACAACTGGACGCCATCACAAGTGTGCCTGATCCTGCCTTTGACCAGACTGCACCGGCGCAGGATTTGGTTCTGTCTGTGCCTGTTCCAGCGCCAAAGCCGTTGCGCCATCCAGTAACGCAGCCCGAACCACAGCCGCAAAAGCCCGCGCTTAAGCCCGCAATCCCGCCCAGACGTCTGGCTCCGGGGGCTTTCACCGATGTTCTGGGGGGTGCGCCTTTGGCCAGTGATGCGGGTCCTTTGCGCGCCACTGCTGACGCGGAGGCGATCACTGCCCTGCGTGAGGTCCTGTCGGGCCTAGGGATCGACCTGACCATGGCGGGAGAGATGCTTGCTTGCGACCGCATGGCCAAAGGGTCTACCGCCGCCGAGGCGTTGTCGCAGGTTGTGGTCTATGCCTTTGCCCATGTCGTCCATCACGATCTGCTGCACGGCCGCAACGTCGAGGCTTTGGGCTTGGGTGACTATGCCATCGAGATCCGGCGAGAGTTGCAAAAGCTGTATGATGCCGGAGAGATCGGCGCTGCCCGCTTTGACGCGGACATGGCGCAGCTTGCCACGCTGATCAACGACGCAACCGCACGGGGCGCTTTGGCTGAAACCCTGCTGCGAGACCCGGTCGGGGGGGCGGCCCCGCCTGCCGTTTTGCCGGAGGACTTGCGTCAGGGGCATGATGCCTGAGCCACGATTCCTTAGGGACGACTACTGAGGTCAGGATGTACTAAGCCTGCGATGCCCATGTCATGACGCCGATGCGATCGCCTTTTAAGCGACCGACGCCTTGCCGTCCGACGCCTGAACGTATCCGCGCCTTACGACGGGGTTTCTCAGGCCTCGTCCTCATCGGACCGCAGCAGGCCCATGATGTCGCGCTTCATTGCGATGAAGGCGGGGTCCAGCACGATGTCACCGACCCTTGGGCGCGCGAAATCCACGGTCAGGACCTTGCGGATCTGGCCCGGGCGGCCAGACATAACAAAGACCCGGTCGGCCAGAAGAATCGCCTCTTCGATATCGTGGGTGACGAACAGGACGGTCTTTTTCGCGTGATCCCAGACCCGAAGCAACAGGCGCTGCATGGTGTGGCGGGTCTGGCTGTCCAGCGCGCCAAAGGGTTCATCCATCAACAGCACGGCAGGGTCATTGGCCAAGGCGCGCGCGATGGCCACGCGCTGCTTCATGCCGCCCGAAAGCTGGGCTGGGTAGTGGTTGGCAAAGGCGGCCAGCCCCACCTCTGTCAGATAATGATCGACCAATTGCTTGCGGTCATCCTCGGCCAGACCGCGGCGGCGCGGGCCGTATTCGACATTCTGTGCGACAGTAAGCCACGGAAACAAAGTGTAACTTTGAAACACCATGCCGCGGTCCGGACCCGGCCCTGCGACCGGCTGGCCGCCAACGGTGATGGTGCCGCCAGTCAAATCCTCAAGCCCGGCGATCAGGTACAACAGGCTGGATTTGCCGCAGCCAGAGGGGCCGACGATGACAGCAAACTCATTCGGTCTGACGTCGAGTGACAAGCCGTCCAATGCCAGCACGGTCTTGGCACCAGACCCGTAGCGCAAGGTCACGTCGGTGACGGTGATGTCTGCAGAGCTGGTCATGTCAGGCGGCCCACGGTGCGACAAGGCGGCGCAGTAGGCGGAAACCCTGATCGGTGATCAGCCCCAGAATGCCGATCATCGCGATCGCCAGAAAGATGATATCGACCTGAAAGCCGCGCATGGCGTTCAGGCTCATATATCCAAGGCCCGATTTGGCGGCGACCAGTTCGGCCACCACAAGATAGGTCCAGGCCCAGCCGACCGTGACGCGCAGAATGTCCAGTACGGCCGGCAGGGTGGCCGGAAAGACGATGTGGCGCACGGTGGCCGACCGTTTGGTGCCCAACGTATAGGCGGCATTGACCAAATCGCGCGGCACGTTGCGGGCGGCGTCGGCGATCATGACCAGTTGCTGAAAAAAGGTGCCGAAGATGATGACCGACACACGCTCGTTCAAGCCAATCCCGATCCACAGGATGAACAGCGGCACAAAAGAGGTCACGGGCAGATAGCGGATGAAGTTGACCAGCGGGTCAAGCGCGGCCTGCACCGCCTTGTAGGTGCCCATGTACAGCCCGACCGGAACCGCCACGACCGAGGACAGGATGAACCCGATCAGCACAACCTGCGCCGAGGCGAGGGTGTGTTTGGCAAGCGTTCCGTCGGCGATCAGCCTTGCCGCCGTGGCCACCACCTTGCCGGGCGGCGGCAGGAACATCGCAGGCACGTGGCCGCCGTAAGTCAGCCCCATCCAGCCGCCGATCACCAACGCCCAGACCGCAGCGCCAAGCGCTATGGCCAGACCCAAAGGGATGGCGCGGTAGGGCACGAAGGCCAGCAAGAGCGGGGATTTTTCTGCCAATTGCGGCATCCTGTGCGGGGGTTAAGCGAGGTGGAGGCGGTTTGTTGGCGATAGTTGCGGGTCAACAGGCAGGGAAGGCCGTTTGATTTGAGCGGTCGTCGGTGGACACAGGGTTTTGCAAAAACGTGCGCTGTCCGGCCAATGGTGCGGTCCATCCGGCATAACTTGGCCCAAAATCGGGGCCGCAGCCCCGACCTACGGCGGTGCCGCTACTGCGCCAGAAACGTGGTGTCGACCAGATCGTCGTACTTTACATCCATGTGCAACTTGCCCAGACCGCCCCAGATTTCGCCTCCAAGGGTTACCAGCTTGCCAGACTCGCCCGCAGCCGCGTCCTTGAAGAATTCGGCGTTGCGGTCCTTGCCGTAGAACTGCACACCTGCTGCAGAGGCTGCGAAATCCTTGGGGTCCGCAAGCCAGCCACCAACGCCTTTCGCCATGATCTCATACGCTTTTTCCTGATTGGCCAGCAGGTATTCGTGCGCCTTTTCCAGGCCTGCCACCAGCGCCTTGACGTCATCGGGTTGCTTTTCGATGGTGTCACAGCGCAGGGCAATCACGTCGACAATCAGGCCCGGCGTGGTGTCGGAAGACACCAGAACGTGGCCGACATGTTGATCCTTGGCAAGGGTCAGATGCGGCTCCCATGTCACGGCAACCGGGACTTGCCCTGCCATAAAGGCGGCGGCGGCATCATCTGCCGTCATGTTGACGATGTTCACGTCTTTTTCCGTCATCCCCGCCTGTTTCAACAGGATATTGAACCAGAACTGGCTGACCGAACCTTCGTTCATCGCGACGTCTTTGCCCTTCAGATCGGCAATCGCGTTCACATCGGTTCCGGCCAGAATCCCGTCGCCGCCATGGCTGTCATCCAACGCATAGACCGCTTTGAAGCACATCTCGGGCGAGCGGTACTTCATGATCTCGTCAATCGTGGCAGCCGTGCCCTGCAGTTCGCCCGAGGCGACCCCGGCCATGGTCAACGAGGCTTCCTCGATGATCTGTGGGTCAACGGTCAGGCCTGCATCCTTGAAATACCCCAACTCATTGGCCAGGAAAATTTCGCCGTAGCCCACCCACGTCGTCATGCCGAGTTTGATTTCGCCAGCGTTGGCGGTGGTGGCCTGCAGGGCGATCAGGCCCGTCAAAGCGACGCTGTGCAGGATTGCGGTTCTGGTCATCGCGACACTCCCTTTTCACGGCGCCTTTGAGGTGCCTTTTCTTGTGATGCAAAGCAAACATGGTTTTGGGCGCTATACAATCACGGATTTGCAGTGTCTTGGTTAGACTATCCCTTCGCAAGGCCTTGCTGGAAAATTGGGCATCCGGGGCGAATTTCTGCGCCGGGGCTTTCGCCTTGTGGCCAAGCGCCGCTAGATTGCCGCAAACAGGGGGGTGTTGATGGTCACGGGTCTATTCTCACTGACAGGCCGCAGGGCGCTGGTGACCGGGGCCAGCCGGGGGCTTGGCGCTGCGATGGCTGAGGCTTTGGCCGAGGCGGGGGCCGATCTGGTGATCACCGCCCGCAGTCTGGCAGCGCTGGACGACACCGCTGGCCGCATCCGGGCACTGGGGCGTCAGGTGACTGCGCTGGCGCTGGATCAGACCGACATTGACGCAATTGAACCGGCCTTGGCGGGCTTTGCGCTTGATATTCTGATCAACAATGCCGGGGTAGAGCATGTGGCACCGTCAACCGAGGTGACGCCCGCCATCTGGGACCACATCGTTGACACCAATCTGAAGGGCGCGTTTTTCACCACGCAGGCGGTGGCCAAGGGGATGCTGGCGCGGGGGTGCGGATCGGTGGTCAATTTGGCTTCGTTGACCTCATTCGTGGGCGTGCCGACGGCGACACCTTATGGGTCGTCAAAATCGGGGCTGTTGGGTATGACGCGCGCACTTGCGACAGAATGGGCCGGGCGGGGCGTCCGGGTCAATGCCATCGCACCGGGCTACTTTCGCACCGATCTGACTGAGGTGTTTTATCAGGATAAGGCTTGGGCTGCCGCCATGTTGGGCAAAATCCCGCAGGGGCGGTTTGGCACAGGCGCTGATCTGGCGGGTGCCGTGGTGTTTTTGGCATCTGACGCGTCGGGCTATATCACCGGGCAATGCATCGGCGTCGATGGCGGATATATTTCTTCGATTTAAGGGGCTGACCTATGGCTGACGTCACTGTGGTGAAACTGGCGGGACTTTCGGCTGAGGGGCGGGACGCCCTGCTGCAAAGGTCTGCCGCTGATCTGACCGGCTTTTACGACATTGTCCGCCCGATCATCGCGGCGGTGCGGGCCGAGGGCGATGTGGCCCTTGCCCGCTATGGGGCCGAACTGGACGGCGCTGTTGGTCTGCGCCCCGATGCGCTGAAGGCCACCGAGGCAGAGTTTGATGCGGCCTTTGCCACGCTTGACCCCGACCTGATCGCGACGATCCGCTATGCCATCGCCAACATCCGCAGCTTTCACGAAGAACAACTGCCCGACCCGATGTTCCTGAAGGAAATCCGCCCCGGGGCCTTTGCTGGCGACCGTTTTACGCCGCTGCGATCCGCAGCGCTGTATGTGCCAAGGGGCAAGGGCAGCTTTCCGTCGGTGACGATGATGACATCGGTTCCGGCCGTGCTGGCGGGGGTGCCGGATCTGGCGATCTTTACCCCGCCGACACCGGAAGGCGGCGTTGATGCGGCAACGCTGGTCGCGGCACGGTTGGCGGGGGTTGGCACGGTCTACAAGATCGGCGGCGCGCAGGCGGTGGCGGCTGCGGCTTACGGGTCACAAACCGTGGGGCGGGCAATCAAGATCATGGGGCCGGGGTCGCCCTATGTGGTGGCGGCCAAGCGCCTTTTGGCGGATGTGATCGACCCGGGGCTGCCTGCCGGGCCATCAGAATGCATCATCTTTGATGATGGCACGGTGCATGGCGGTCTGGCCGCACTGGACCTGCTGATCGAGGCAGAGCATGGGCCGGATTCCTGTGCGTGGCTGGTGACCACGTCCGAAACCGTTGTGGCACAGGCGTTGCAGGCCCTGCCGTCACATTGGGACGAGATGACGGCGCTTCGCCGGGGCTTTTCGCAGACCGTGCTGACCGGACGGTTTGGCGGGATCATTCTGGCACCGTCGCTGGCTGCGGCCTACGCCTTCATCAACGACTATGCCCCTGAACATCTTGAGATTCTGTCGACCCGGCCCTTTGAACATCTGGGCGAGCTGACCGAGGCGGCAGAGGTTCTGCTGGGGCCGCACACGCCCGTCACTGTGGCCAATTTCTGCCTTGGCCCGAACAATGTACTGCCGACCTCTGCCGGGGCGCGCAGCCATGGGCCGTTGTCGGTGATGGATTTCATGAAGCGCAGTTCGGTCGGCTATGTCACCGCGAAAGGCTGGCCGGAAATGGCGGCGGCTGCGGGGAAACTCGCAGCCTATGAGGGCTTTTCGTCGCACGCCAATGCCGTTGGGCCGATGCGGACGCGGTATCTGGGGCAGGGCGATTGAGGGGCATTGGCGTGGGCGCCGCACCGCGATCAAACGCGTTTTGCAATTTGGGGCAAGATCGGCCGTCAGCCCGGATTGAACGCTTCCGGCGGCATGAGGCTGCATAGCCCTTGACACCCGCCGCGGCGCTTCATCGACGCGAAGCGACCGTGCGAGGTCAGCCGTTCGAGGCGCACTCTGCCGGGTTGATCTTGCATCTGTCCTTTTTGGACGGCTTTGCCGGTGCCGGTGGGGCTGTGACTTTTGGCGGGATTGTCACTTTGGCCGGTTTGTTCACCTTCGGGGTCGCAGGCTGGGTGGTCGGCTGCGATACCACCTTTGGCGCTGCATAGGGCGCATCGCAGACCTGACCCGGCGCTGCAATGATCTGGTTCAGCACGGCCTGACTGCGGTCCGCCGAGACGGGTTGCAGATTGGCTTTGGCAAAGAACAGATCCAACGCCCCTTGCGAGCCTGACCCAAAGCTGCCGTCCGCAGTCCCTTTCAGGCAACCTGCGCGGATCAGCTCTGCCTGCATGGCAAGGTCGAGGTCTTTGCCGGTAAGGTCGACCGGATTTGCGGCTTGCGTTGCATAGGGTTCGGGCAGGGGTGTGCCAAGAACAGCCTCTAGCAGCTTGCGGTCGGCCGGGATGGCGGCGTTCGGCACATAGGATGACAGGGCGTCCGGCACAACGCGGGACAATTTGGCAACGTCAGGTATGACGGCGGTCAGGGTCTGGGCGACCAAAGGCGGTGGCGGCGGCGGTGCCACCTCTTCAAAACCGTCGCCGGGGTTCAGATCATCGCGGCTCAGGGCCGCCAAGGTTGCAGTCATGTCAACCTTGCCCCAAGGCCTGTCACCGGAGACCTGCGGCAGGGCGGTCACAGCGGCGGCGTCTTGCGTCAGTTGGGCGGCGTTGTCTTCCCATTTCGGCGCGTTGGTCGCCGGTTCGATCTTGACCAGATAGGCTGGCAAGGGCGAGCCGAGGATGCCCTCCAGCAGGGCGCGGTCGTCCGCGGTTTCCGGGTTGGGATAGTGCGGGATCAAACGCTCTGCCGCGACCCTTGGCAGCGCGCGGCCAGCAGGCAACGCGGGCAGGGCGGTGATCTGCGGCTGCGCGCCCGGCAGGCGTTGGCCGTCCGATCTGGTCAAAGCGTCGCCGGGCTGTGCGGTCACGGTTAACCTTGGCAGGGCCGGGATCATCGGCCGCCCGGCCAGCATCACCCCGTCGCTGGGCGCAAGGACAAGCGCAGGCATCTGATCGGATTTGGGATTGGACAACAGATCCAACAGGCTGGCAGTGCCTTGCGCCGCAAGGGGGGCGACGTACAGCAAGGCCAGCAGGCTTGCCGCCATCGCCGCTGCGTTTGTTGGCATCGTAAAAGTCTGAGCGCGGCTGTTGGTCATGCGCGATCCGCGAAGCTGACGCTGAAGGACCGGCGGAACACGGGCGGCGACATATATGCCACACTGAACTTTCCCAAAGAAGCGCCAATCGCAGCGGCCCAAGCCGCGCCATGCGCTGACAAGGTGGCATCGGGGCGTGCAAAGGTTTGAAAACTCAGCATATCAAGGGGTCGGTCCGGGCTGCGATCAACCCCGACTAGACCTTGCCGGGATTGAATCGTCAAGGTTGAAATGTTTGCCCGAAATGCGTATAACTAACAGGTGGGCGGCGTAATCAGGGATTGGTGCTATGGTAAAGCGCATTGAAACTTTCGGATGGATGGGACTTGCGGCGGCGATGCTGCTGGCAACCTCACCCGCTCATGCGACGGATGGCCGGACCTATTGGACATGCACCGACACAGGTTGCGTCCAGATCGCAGCCCCTGCGGCTGAGGCCGCACAGGCGGTGCCAGTCAAACGGCCCGCTTCTGTTCAACCCGTTGCGGTCGCAGCGCCAGCCATGATGCAGCCGGTCGTGGTTCAGCCTGTCGTGGTGGCACAACCCGCCGTGACAGTGCGTCCGGTCGCCGTGCGTCAGCCCGCTGTCGCGGCCAAGAAAGCCGTCCCGCTGGAGACGTTGATCGACTTGTCGCTGGTGACGGGCGTGTTTCAATAAATCAAAACAGGGTTCCTGAACGATGATCTTCCAGATGAACTGCATGGTCCGTGGTCTAAGATCGCTTGGTTTTGCCGGACTTGTGTGTGCGTCTGCGATCCTCGCAGGACCCGTTTTTGCCCAGGATGGCGCGCTGACGATTGAGCTTAATCAGGCCGCCGACAATGGCGGGGCCTGCCGCATGACCTATGTCATCACCAATGCCACCGGGGTCGAGGTGTCGTCGGCTTCGTATGAGATGGCGGTGTATGGCAAGGACGGCGCGGTCAACAAGCTGGTCGTTCTGGACTTTGGCAAGCTGGTGCCAAGCCACACGCAGGTCGTGCAGTTCGACCTGCCCGATACAGGCTGCAAGGACATCTCACGCATTTCGGTGAATGACCCGGCGGTGGCCTGCGACGTGGCAGCGGGTGGTTCCGCAACGCTCTGCAGCGACAAACGCAGCCTGCAAAGCAAGACGCCGATCACGTTTAACTAAGGCGGTCGGCGAGGCAGGCGGTCGGTCAACTGACAGGTCGCCCAACCACCCATGCTGATGCAAAAGGGCCCTTTCCGGGGCCTTTTGTTATATGACCATCAGGGTTCAAGCCGGAAAGTCTGCACGGCAATGTCCGCTGTCTGCTTGCTGTCTTGCAACCACAGCGCCAGACGCGGCATCACGGTGTCGGCGGTGTAGCCGTCCGGCAGGGTCGCGAACGCCTCGACCGGTTTGTCGGTTGTCACCGCCAGCAGCAACGCGTCCGAGGCCGCGCTGCCGGGGGCAAGCGTCACCGGAATGTCAAAATGGGCATCGCCCTGCGAGCCGGGCCGGATATAGGACCCAAGCTGCGCCACCCCGCCAGAGGCGCTGATGATGAACAGCGCCGTCGTGCGGCCTGCACTGCCGGTTACTGTCCCGCGCAATGGTGTGCCGCCCTTGACCGTGCTGTCTGGCGTTTCAATCACCAGATCGGCGGGCTTTTCGGCCTGATCGTCGCGGATCGTGGCAAACTCCAGCACTGCACACTGTGATTTCAGGACGGATGTCACGGCAATCTTGGGTATCGTGGTGAATTTCGTGGTGAAGTCGGCGGTCAGCGCCTTGATCACGTCGGGCTGTGCGGTCAGTGCGGCCAATTGCGGTGCAGTGCCTGCCGCGCTGTCAGAGGGGCGGACATACAGACACTTGCCCTTTGCGGTCGTGGCAAGCCAGTGCCGGACGTCCTTGACGGTCACGACGGCCACAGCGGGAGTAACCGCCGGAGTGACAGGCGGGGCTGCGGTTTCTGCGGCGGTCTGCGTGGTCGCAGGCTTGGTTGTGGCAGGCTTGGTGGTGTCTGTGGTTGCAGGCTTGGTCGTCTGGGTCGATGCGGTCGTCGCCGTGCTGGCCACACCGCCCTTCATCATGAAAAACGCACCACCACCCGCGATGGCAAGGGCCACGACACCGCCAATGATCAGGGGCAGGCTTGAGGATTTCCTTTCAGCACCCGCTGCCGCTTTGGGCTTTTGGGCAGGCGTGCTGGCAGGGCTTTGTTTGGGCGGGGCGGTGGTGCTGCCGCCTAGCATGTCAAGAATATCGCCCTGATCGGCTTCGGCCATGACGGTCTGGTCGCGGGGCGGTTCAGCGCGGGCCGCGTCACCTTTCGGGCGAAAGACCGTGCGCTCGTCATCATCATCGTTTGCTGACGCAGGGGCGGCGGGGCGCAGCAACTTGGGCTGAATGACCGTCGCATCCTGCCGGATTTCCGCTTCAGCCGGGCTGGCTGCCGCACCGGGCAGGGCCAGATCATCATCATTCCAGTCTTCGGGCAGCAAGGTCGGTGTCTGGTTTGATGTCGTGGTCTGGGCAGAAACCTTGCCAGCCGCCGGAACAGCAGCAGGCGGCGGCGTCGGCATCTTGCCACCGATCACCGTGCCGCCCGCCGTCACACGCGGGACTGCGGGGGCGGGGACATAGTTCGGATCGTCCAGCATCTTTACGACCGCAATCATCGTATCGGGGCGGTCCGACGGATTGGGGGCCAGCATCCGGGCGACAAGGGGCTTCATCTCATCCGGCACGGCAGAGATATCGGGCACCGACTGACGCCGTGTGATCGCCTCAAACGGATTTTCACCCATGTTGAGCGCGGTGCCGCGGAACATCCCGATACAGACCAGACCCAAGGAGTAGATGTCGGCGCGTTCATCTACCACACCGTCGGCAAGGCCCAGTTGTTCCGGTGCCATGTAGTTGTATTTGCCCGCAATCCGGCCTTCCAGCATGGTGGCCTGCCCCAGGGCCGCACCCGCCTTGGCAATGCCAAAGTCGATCAGCTTGGCATGTTCGACAAGACCGTCTTCCAGAATGACATTGTCCGGTGACAGGTCGCGGTGGATCACGCCGCGCTTGTGCGCTGCCCCAAGGCCCGAGGCGACGCGCCGCATCACAGTGCGCACATCCTCAATCGGCATCGGACCTTCGGCCATCCGCTCCAACAAGGACGGACCGGCGACGAACTCCATCACAAGGCAGGGACGCCCGATGATCGGATCAACCGTATACACATAGTACCGCACGATGGCTTCGTGGGCGAGTTTCGACAGAACCAGCGCTTCGCGTTCAAACAGCTTGGTGTGGGTTTCGTCCGACGACTGGCTGGACAGCACGATCTTGATCGCCACCGGCTCGCCGTTGAAGACGTTGCGGCCACGGTACACCTCGCCCATGCCGCCGGCTTTCAGAAGACGTTCGACCTCATAGGTGCCGCCGACGATGCGGGTGCCGCTGGGCACCGTGGTCGAATGCGTCTTGTCGCGTGGGCCCGGCCCGTCCTTGCGATCATCAGCCGCCATCTTGACCCTGTCCGTTCGTCCTGTGAAGGTCGCCGATCAGCGCCATGCCCGGCACGGTCTTGTCGTCGTTCGCATCCTCAAGATATTCGTGCTGTTTACCCTGTGGCAAGGGGCCGCAGCGCACCACGATCACGCTGACATTGTCGCGCGCGCCCCGCGCAAGCGTTAGCGTCACCAGACTGTCGCAACACGCCTGCGGGATCGGATTGGTCAGGTGGGCGGCAATCTCGTCATCGGTCACGTGTTCGGTCAACCCGTCAGAGCACAAAAGGAAGGTGTCGCCGGGCAGAACCTGACCGCTGACCTGTTCCGAGTTCGGCTCTTCAAACACGCCGATGGCGCGCGTGATCACGTTCTTGCGCGGCCAGGTCAGGGCCTGCTCGCGGGTCAGGATGCCTTGGCGCATCAATTCCTGCGCTTCGGTATGGTCAGTGGTCAATTGGGTCAGAATGCCGTCGCGCCGCAGGTAAACCCGGCTGTCCCCGGCCCAGATGCAGGCAAAATAACCCTCGCAGCAGAGCAGCGCTGCCACCGTGCTGCCCACCGTCACCCCGCCCAACCGGCGCGAATGTTCGCGGATGCTTTGATGCGCCAAAAGCAAGCGCGCCAGAAAGCGCTGTTGAAGGTCGGCAGCCGAATCAGGGCGGCCTATCGTGGATTCGGCCTGAACGATGGTGCCGCTGGCGACCTCTCCGGCCTCGTGTCCACCCATCCCGTCGGCCACAACCCAAAGCCCGGATTCCGGCAGGGACAGCAGGCTGTCCTCGTTGTGGGACCGCACCACACCGCGGTGCGTCAGAAAGCCGGAATGCAGGTCAAGGGGGAACTCCGTCAGCATCGCAAAGATCTCCCGTCAAAGGTCATCTGTGATGCGCGCCCCACCGGTCAGGACCTTTTCAAGCGGCGAGCGCCGATCAGTTTGAAACAGGATGAGGATGCAATCAGGCGGCTTGTGGTCGCCAGAGAAATAGCGTGCGGCACATACATCTTCAGGCCTTCATTGACTTTGCGGTGGGCTTGGGCCCGCAAAAGCGCAAACCCCTGGACCCGTCTGCCTGTCCTAGATCAGGCAGACCGGACAAATCAAGATGTTCGATCAGATCACGGGCTATGAAACGGTATACCTTACGCTTCAGGTTGCTAAGAGCCGTTGCATGCCAGGGCAGGCGTCTCGCCGCAGGTTGTCGTTTGCGCTGGGTCATCGGATTGCATCCCGCAGGGCTTTCAGGTTTCGGACTGCATCCCCGGTCGGGCGATGTTGGCCGGATATCTTCGCAACTCAAGGACAGTGAAAAAACCAAAGGCCCCGACGCTGTGTGCGCCGGGGCCTTTGGCATCAGGATCAGAACGTCAGACGCATCTGCGCGGTCAAGCTGTAGGCGTTCGACACCGAAGCACCGGCCCGCGCATCGGCCCGCAAGCTGATGAACATCTGCGACGGCTTGCCCGCCACGCCCGACAGGTCACGGCTGTAGTTATAGCCGAACGACAATTCGCCAAAGCTGCCCAGACCGTCAGAGGTGATTGTCTGGGTCTTGGTCGGATCGGAATTGTCGCGGAAGAGCGAGTTGTGTGAGCCTGCGACGTCATCATACACGTTCGCCGAGACAAACACGGCGTGGTTCACCGTATCGTCCTTGCTGTCCAGAACCTTCTGCAAGGTGCCGCCTGCGATCAGGACCAGCGATTCGAAGTCGCCCGACACAAGGGTAAAGTCGCTGCCATCCTTGGTGAACGACACCGACCCGCCGGTGCCCTTGCTATAGCTGAAGCCCAGTGCCGGGGTCAGCGACAGGCCATGCTCTGCATCAATCGGGATGGCATAGCTGAAGCGCGACCCGATGGTCAGGGCGTGGCCATTGCTGGACTGGTTCGCGATGCCCAGGCTGTTGGCCGGGTCCGCAAAGGATTCAGAGAAGTTGTACCTGATCGCGTCATACCGGACCTGAACGTCGCCGGTCACACTGCCTTTGCGCCCGGTGACGTACAGGCCGCCATAGGTCTGGTTGAAGTCAGTCGTGATCTTGCCCAACGAAACCGAGGTCTGCTGACCAACTGAATCCAGCGCGAACACGCCTTGATCGGAACTGCCCTTGTTGATCCCAAGGCTGCCGCCGAACACCAGCGTCCAGCCGTCATAGCGCCCATCGTAGCAGCCGTAGTCATAGCTCAACTGCGCACCGCCATAGGTGGCGCTGACCTCGCTAGACTGTTTGGCAGACCCGTTTGACGAACTGGAGCCGTTGACAGTCGCCTGTCCGCCCACCGCGCGTACAAAACCACCCGACCGGCAGACCCGTTCATCCAGTGTGTTGGTCCGCACGAAGGGGCTGGTCGGACGGTTGACGATGTTGGTCAGAACCAGTTGGGTCAGGGACAGGTTAGACGCCAGGCCGCTGATGGCCGGGTTGGCCTCGCTTTGAATCGCAAGGCTTCCGTCGGCCAGCGTTACAACCTTGTCGGTGATCGTACCGATCAGGCTTAGGCCCGTCACAGTGCCGACCATCGGGGCACTTGTCGGGTTGACGGCTTTGTCGACCTGAAAGAACACGATGTCAGAGCCAAGGCCCGAGGTCGTCTTGTTGAAGGCAAAGTTGTAAGAGCCGGTCACCGCCCCCGAAACGGCGACAATCTTGTCGCTGGTGCGGCCCGCGCCGTCGACGTCCAGCTTGTAGGTGCCGCCGCCCGTCAACCCGCCGCCCAAGGTCAGGGAGTCTGTGGCAGCCACATTCTTTGTCAGGTCAACAATCCCCGAACTCGACATGTTGCCCGTCACATCAGCCGCACCGGTCACGGTCAGCGTGCCATTGTTGGTCAGCGGTCCGGCAATCTTGCTGCCGTTGCCCATGTCGATGGTGCCGTTGTTGGTCGCAGCGCCGGTATAGGTGCCGTTCAGGGCAATCTTTGACCCGGCGGTGTTTTGCAGGCTGACCGATCCAAGCGCGCCACCCGCCGCCACTGTGATCCCAACCGGGGCGGTGGAGTTGTTGGTGATGGTGCCCAGCCCGGTATATGCTCCGGTGACCGTCAAAGTCGCCGTCGACACGGCGTTGTTGGTAAAGTTCAGCCCGGCCGCGCCGACCGTGCCGTCAACGGTGAAGCTGCCAGAGTTGCTGACCGCACCGTTCAGGTTGCCGCCGCTGGCGACAACGGTGCCGGCCGCGCCGTTGGTCAGCGTACCGCCCACCGTCGCCGTGTCCTGGTTGTTGAAGGTGCCGCCAGTGACATCTACCGTGCCGGTCACCGCACCAGCGCCCTTGTTGGTAAAGGTTCCGGCGGTGTTGGTGACACTCGCCACCGTGCCAGAGTTGTCGGCGGTGTCAGAGTTGCTGACCGCCCCAGCGGTGCCAGTCGCGGTGTTGGTGAACGTATTGGCGTTGCTGACCGTCCCCAGCATACCGGAGTTGGTGACGATCCCCGCACCGGTGATCGTGGTCGCTCCAGTAACTGAAGCGCCGGTGTTGTTGGCGAAGGTGCCAGCCGAAACGGCCACAGTCGTGGTGACCGAACCGCCCGAGTTGTTGTTGAACGTCCCGCCAGTATTGGTGACGCTTGCCACGGTCCCTGCGTTGTCAGCCGTGCCCGAGTTCGAAACCGCCCCAGCCGTGCCGCCGGTGTTGTTGGTGAAGCTGTTGGCGTTGCTGACAGTCCCCAAAGTACCGGCGTTCGTGACAACGCCCGTCGCCGTGATCGTGGTGGCACCCGTGACCGAGGCTCCCGCCTTGTTGGCGAAGGTGCCGGCTGAAACCCCGACGGTGCCGCTCACCGAACCGCCCGAGTTGTTGTTGAACGTCCCGCCAGTATTGGTGACGCTCGCCACGGTCCCGGCGTTGTCAGCGGTGCCCGAGTTCGAAACCGC
>JBBRKS010000087.1:0-15434 GCA_038231775.1 Rhodobacterales bacterium
ATGTCGATCCTTGGCATCGGGATCGAGTTCCAGCAGATGATCAAGGGTCTGGTCCTGCTGGTCGCCGTGATTTTCGACGTCTACAACAAGTCCCGCTAAGATATGTCGCTTGGGGGCACGGTGATGAGCCGTGCCCTCAGCTACGCCGGACAACGCGACCGGCAGCACCTGCGCTACCGTTAAGCCCTGTCAGCAATCCGGTGCGTCTGACGCCAACGGTGGCCCTGCGCCCTTGATTGCACCCAAATATCCCTGCCGTTTACAGCACAGGGCGGATCGGCGATAAGGGTTCCCAATCCCGGTGTCTTTGCCACGAACTGCAAAACCCATGCGGACATAAGCGAAACAAACCAAACGGTTGTACCCAACATGCTGCTTCTGATCGACAACTACGACAGCTTCACCTACAACCTCGTGCATTATCTGGGCGAGTTGGGCGCGGACGTCAAAGTTGTGCGCAACGATGCGATGGATGTGCAGGCCGCCATGGCGCTGCGGCCAGAGGCGATTGTCCTGTCGCCTGGCCCCTGCGATCCCGATCAGGCCGGGATATGTCTGCCCCTGACACTTGCCGCCGCCGAAACCGGCACGCCTTTGCTGGGCGTCTGCCTTGGCCATCAGACCATTGGTCAGGCCTTTGGCGGCCATGTGGTGCGCTGCCACGAGATTGTGCATGGCAAGATGGGCCGGATTTTGCACGACGGCCAAGGCATGTTCGCAGGCCTGCCCTCGCCCTTCCTCGCCACCCGCTACCATTCGCTGATCGTCGAACGCGCCACCCTGCCCGACTGTCTTGAGGTGACGGCGTGGCTTGAAGATGGCACGATCATGGGCCTGCGCCATAAGACCAAACCGATTGAAGGCGTGCAGTTTCACCCCGAAAGCATCGCCTCTGAACACGGCCACCGCCTGTTGAAGAAATTCCTCGAACGTCACAGCGCCAAGGTTCCGGCATGAGTGACACGCTCAAACCCCTGATCGGCCTTGCCGCCGAACGCCCCCTGACCCGGGCCGAGGCTGAGGTGGCCTTCACTGCCCTGTTTGAAGGCGATGCGACCCCGGCCCAGATGGGCGGCCTTCTGATGGCCCTGCGCACGCGGGGAGAAACGGTCGATGAATTTGCCGCCGCCGCCGCCGTGATGCGGTCCAAATGCCACGCGGTGACAGCGCCGGACGGCGCGATGGACATCGTCGGCACCGGCGGTGATGGCAAGGGCACGCTGAACATCTCGACCGCGACCGCGTTTGTGGTGGCGGGCGCAGGCGTGCCGGTCGCCAAACACGGCAACCGCAACCTGTCGTCGAAATCGGGTGCAGCGGATGCGTTGACCGAAATGGGCCTGAACGTGATGGTCGGCCCCGATGTGGTAGAGCGCTGTCTGGCAGAGGCCGGGATCGGCTTCATGATGGCCCCGATGCACCATCCCGCGATGCGCCATGTCGGCCCGGTGCGCGCCGAACTGGGCACCCGGACGATCTTCAACATCCTCGGCCCCTTGACCAACCCGGCAGGTGTGAAGCGCCAACTGACTGGCGCGTTCTCAGCCCGGCTGATCCGCCCGATGGCCGAAACCTTGCGCGCTTTGGGGTCAGAGACCGCATGGCTGGTCCACGGCAGCGACGGCACCGATGAAATCTCCATCGCAGGCCCGACCGCCGTGGCGGCGTTGGAGCACGGCGAGATCCGCGAATTCACCGTCCACCCCGAAGACGCAGGCTTGCCGGTCCACCCGTTTGCGGCCATCCTGGGCGGCACCCCGGCCGAAAATGCCCAAGCCTTCCGCGCCCTGCTGACCGGTGAAAAAGGCGCTTACCGCGACGCCGTGCTGCTGAACGCTGCCGCAGCCCTGCTGATCGCGGGCAAAGCCGCCAGCCTCAAAGACGGCGTCAGCCTGGCCCGCATCGCCATCGACTCCGGTCAGGCGCTGGCAAGGATCGAAGCCCTGCGCCGCATCACCCCGACTGCCTGACCCAAACGCCCCCAAGAATATTCGCACAAAAGGCAAGTGGCCCGAAAACCTCCCTCCATTTGCTCTTTACCCAAATACTCCCGCCAGAGGCCCTTGACCCAAGCCGGTTGGCTGCAAGCCAGAGGCGAGAAAAAAGATATGCGCCTCTGGCGCTCAATTTTCTTCAAAGGGTGGAGTTCATCGCACCGCCGTCCAGAAGGATGTTCTGACCCACAATGAACCCGCCATGCTGGCTGCACAAAAACGCGCAGGTCGCGCCGAAATCCTCTGACGTGCCGTAGCGCCGGGCCGGGATCGACGCCATCCGTTCGGCCCGCGCCTGCACCATCGTGATACCGCGCGCAGCCATGACACCACCGTCCAGCGCCAAAGCGCGGTCGGTGTCGTGGATGCCGGGCAGCAGGTTGTTGATCGTCACCCCCGACGGTGCCACCTGCCGCGCCGTCCCGGCCACAAAACCGGTCAGCCCGGCCCGTGCGGCATTCGACAGACCCAGTGCCGCAATCGGCGCCTTGACCGACTGGCTGGTGATGTTGACCACCCTGCCCCATCCCTTGGCCATCATCGCAGGCATCAGCGCCGTCATCAGGGCAATCGGGGTCAGCATGTTGGCCTCGATGGCCTTCAGGTAGTCGGCCCTTGTCCAGGTCTCCCACGATCCCGGCGGCGGCCCGCCCGCATTGGTCACCAGAATATCCACCCCATCCGACGCCGCCAGCACCTGCGCCAAGCCCGCCTCTGAGGTAACGTCTGCGCAAACCGTGGTGACCGTAACGCCGTAACCACGCAGCGCTGTGGCCGTCGCCTCCAGCGCATCGACCCCGCGGGCATTGATCACCAGATCCACTCCCGCCTCAGCCAGGGCCATAGCACAGCCGCGCCCAAGGCCTTTTGAGGCCGCCGTCACCAAGGCCCGCTTGCCCCTGATCCCCAAATCCATCATCCACCCCACCGTTTCCAAATTGCCGCAGACGCGCCGCAAACTTGTCCCTTTGTTGACGTTTCCGCCTGCGATTGCTAGCCCGCACCAGCTTTGGTGCCCGCAATAGCTTTGGCCTCCGTAAAAGCTTTGGGTTTGGGAACATCTTATGGTCGCCGCTGCCTCCGTACCGCCGTCAGTACCGCCATCAGGGTCTGCGCTGCCGGGTCATGCCTGTCAGGTCTTTGCAGACGGCGACTTCTTTGTCAGTCAAGGCGCCAATCAGGGCGATGGCCTGACCGGCCCGGATGAGGTGTGCCCCGGCGACATCTACAACCTGCGGCGCGATGCCGCCCCGCAGCGCTTGGTGGTCAGCCAACCGCAGGCGGGCGCGCAGACCGTGGCCGAAGGCTCGCAAGTCGGTCGCCCCGGCACCAGGGTCTGGCTTGAGGCGCGCTATGCCCTGATGGCTCCGGACGGCGACAAGGTCGAACTGCTGATCCTGCGGCTGGGTGACGCTGCCCACCACAGTGACCCGCGCTTTATTCTGCCGCTGACCCCGGTTGGCCCGGGTGTCGACTACGCGCTGCTGTCGGTTGAACCGGCCCCCGGCGATCTGCATCTGGCCGACCTGCTGTGCCTGTCCTTTGCGCGCGGCACCATGATCACCCTGACCGATGGCAGCCAGCGCGCCATTGAGGCGCTGGTGCCGGGGGTCGAGGTTCTGACCCGCGACCATGGCCGCCAGCCCGTGCGCTGGATCGGTCAAGCCAGGCTGCGCGCTGTCGGGGCCTTTGCGCCGGTCGTGATCACCGCCGGAATAATCGGCAATGACGGTGACCTGATCGTCAGCCAGCATCACCGGGTGTTCTTGTACCAGCGCCACCGCCTGCCCGGTCTGGCCACCGCCGAACTGCTGGTTCAGGCGCGTGACATGGTGGACGGCGACACGGTCTATCTGCGCGAGGGCGGCTTTGTCGACTACTTCAGTCTGGTGTTTGACCGGCACGAGATCATCTATGCCGAAGGCGTGCCCTCGGAAAGTCTGATGGTGAACGAGGCCACGGTGAACCGCCTGCCGCCCGAAATCGCCGCCGATGTGAAGGCGCGCTTTCCCGGTCTGGTCCACGTGCCGCATTTTGGCACCGAGGCAAGCCGTGAGTTTCTGGCGGAACTGGGCGCTGCCGGGCTGCTCGGTGGGCGCAGGTCATAGGCGGTCTTTGGAAGCGGGGGGCCAGCCCCCGCACCCCCGGGATATCTTCGGACCCATGAAAGGGTACGCGCCTAAAGGTGGGCGAGCACCGAACGGGCGGCGCGCAGACCGGGCGGGTCGCCGCCCAAGCCCAGACGTTGCATCGTGACGAACATGGCGGCACGTTGGGCGGTGCTGTCGTGCAAGACCTGTTCAAGGGCTGCGGCAATCGCTTCAGGGCGGCAGGCAGT
This sequence comes from Rhodobacterales bacterium, assembly GCA_038231775.1. Taxonomy (GTDB): domain Bacteria; phylum Pseudomonadota; class Alphaproteobacteria; order Rhodobacterales; family Rhodobacteraceae; genus Stagnihabitans. The sequence continues at coordinate 4,333 of JBBRKS010000087.1, forward strand.
ACGCCCAAGAAGTTCGGGCACTGTGCGGGTTTGCGACACAAGGTTGACCAGTGTGACCGTGTCAACCAGCGCCATGCGCCGCATCAGCCAGATGGTCACCGGGTTCATGTCATAGGCGATAACCATCGGTGTCCGGGTCGCGGCCAGTTCCAGCGACACTGTGCCAGAGGCGGCCAGCGCCACATCGGCCATTGCAAAAGCGCCGTGTTTTTCGGCCGGATCAAGGATCAGGCGCGGCTGGATCGGCCAGCTTTTGGTCAGGTCGCGGACAAGGCCTTCCAGATGCGGCAGGGTCGGCAGGGCGATCGCAAGGCTGGGATGGCAGGCTTGCAGACGAGCGAAAGCGGGGCCGAAGATCGGCGCAAGTCGGGTCACCTCGGACCGGCGCGACCCGGGCAGGCACAGGATCAACGGGCGCTGGCTGGCGGCGAACGCCTGACGTTCACCCTGTGACGCGACAGGTTCGGCAACCACCGGATGGCCGACAAAATCGCAGGTCATGCCCGCAGCGGTCATAAAGGGCGGCTCGAACGGCAACAGGGCCAGCACATGGTCAATGACTTTCGCCATCCTGGCGGCGCGCCCCGGACGCCATGCCCAGACCGAGGGCGCCACATAGTGCATGGTTCGCAAGGCGGGGTTCGCCGCTTTCACGAGGGCCGCCACGCGCAGGCAAAAGTCCGGGCTGTCAATCGTGATCAGGGCGGCGGGTTTGGCTTTAAGCGCTGCGTCAGCGGCCTCGGCAATCCGGCGTTTCAGGGCAAAATACTTCGGCACCACCTCGGCAATGCCCATCACCGAAAGCTCCTCCATCGGGAAGATCGACGTCATGCCTTGGGCTTGCATCAGCGGCCCGCCGATCCCGGCAAACTGTACATCGGGGGCAAGCTGGCGCAGGCCTGCCATCAGGGCAGCACCCAGCCTGTCACCCGACGGTTCCCCGGCGATCAGGAAAAACCTTAGCGCGCCCACAAAAACAGGCCCGTCTCAGCCGCAATCGCCTGCATCCGGGGCAGATCAAGGCAGATCACCGACCCGGCCTGAAACGCCACGCCCCCCAGCCCTGCGGCGGCGGCGGCAAGCATGGTGGCCGGGCCAAGGGTGGGCAGATCAACGCGGCGGTCTTGGCCGGGCTTGGCGGCCTTGTAAAACAGCCCCTGCCGTTTGGGGCGCAAAGCGTCGGGCAAGGCTGCGACTTGGGCGAGCATCACATCAGTGCCCGCCAAAGCCTCAACCGCCAGACACAGACCGCCGGCAACCACAGCGCCCTGACCGACATCGACCGCCCCCAAGGCCGCGACAATCGCCGCCGCCCGTGCGGCGTCTGCTTCGGCCTGCGGCGGCAAGGTGCCAGCCAGAAGACCCGCCTCCGGCAACATCTGCGGGGCGAGGGTTTCGATGCCGACCACGCTGATGCCACAGTCTTCAAACAAGGCCACGATGGCGCGCAGGGTGGCGTCATCGCCCGCACCAAAAGCGGCCATCAGATGTGGCACCAGTTGGGCGGTCGCCGCATCAAACAGCGACGGGTCAAGGCGCGGACGGCTGACCGCCCCGGCAAAGGTCACCCGGCTGATGCCAATGTCGCCCAGATGGCGCAGGAACGGCACCAGACGTTCGATCCGAAAGGTCAGGTCAGGGGTCAACCCTTCGGGGGCAAAGCCGTCCAGCGCGCAGATATAGGGCCGAATTGGCAGGGCCGCGACCAGTGCCGCAGGCAACCCACCGCGCCCGGCCACCAAGGCCAGATCGGGGGGCGCCACATCAACAACGCCGGAATCGCTCATTTCGGGGTCAGGAAGGAACGGTCGCTGTCCGACAGGATGAACGCGGCAATCTCGCGCACCTCGTCGGTCGGCCCGGACTCTGCCAAACGCCGGGCGCGGTCCAGAAAGGTGCCTTCCCCGTGCGACAGGTCTTCATAGGCGTGGCGCAGCGCGGAAATCCCGGCCCGGTCCATTCCGCGCCGCTTCAACCCCACAAGGTTCAGCCCGTCCAACTCACCACGCGGGCCCTGCACAAGTCCGTACGGGATCACGTCATTGGTCACCATGGTCACAGCACCGATGATCGCGCCGTGCCCGATCCGCACCCATTGGTGAATGCCCGACAGCCCGCCGACAATCACGTCATCGCCAATCTGGCAATGGCCCGCAATCGCCACGCCATTGGCCAGGATCACCCGGTTGCCCAGCCGCGAATCGTGGCCGATATGGGCGCCGGTCATCAGCAGGCAATCGTCGCCAACCTGCGTCAGACCGCCACCGCCGGCCGTGCCGGTGTTCAGCGTCACACCCTCACGAATGCGGCAGCGTGCGCCAATGATCAGCCGCGTATGCTCGCCCGCGTATTTCAGGTCCTGCGGCACCTCGCCCACAGTGGCGTGCGGAAAGATCACGGTATCCGGGCCAACCTCGGTCCAGCCCGTCACCACCACATGCGATCTCACCTCGACCCGGTCGGCCAAAGTCACCTCTGGGCCGATCACGCAGAACGGGCCGATCCGCACCCCCTCACCCAGACGGGCGGCAGGATCGACGACCGAAGAGGGATGGATCAGCACTGATCAGGCCTTGGGAATGTCGAACATGGCGCTGAAAATCGCCTCGGCGGCCAGTTCGCCGTCCACGATGGCGCGGCCTTCAAACTTCCAGACCCGCCCGCCGACGCGCAGCGCCTTGACATGCAGTTCAAGCACATCGCCCGGCACCACCTTGCGGCGGAATTTGGCACCCTCGACACTCAGGAAATAGACCTTGGAGTCCTTGTCGACCAGATCCATCGACAGGCCGACCAGAATGCCAGCGGTCTGCGCCATCGCCTCGACAATCATAACGCCCGGCATGATCGGCATGTCGGGGAAATGGCCCTGCAGATGTGGTTCCGAGTTGGTGACGCATTTGATGCCGACGCAGCTGTCGCTCAGCACGATGTCGCGCATCTTGTCGACCAGCAGAAACGGATAGCGGTGCGGAATGACCCGCTTGATCAAGGCAAGGTCCGCCTCTTTGATGGTCGTGTCGATCATGTTGTCCCCCTTGGCGCCCTGCTTGTGCCCTGTGCGGGCGCAGTGTTTGACCCTGACTAGCAAGTTGGGGCGCGCAGGACAAGAAGGCGGGCGCAGGTTTGGCAGGCAGGGCTGGCCACGGCCTCTGAACGGCGCAGTTTGAACCCTAAAGCCCCGCCACGGTGAACTTGGTCGCGACCCTAAGGCTGAGGTGCTGGCACAACAGGGTCAGGGACAGCGCCTTCGGTCGTGCCCGGCGACAAGGCTGGCAGACGCGGCCCGGTGGGGGCTTTGCTGCCATCGCCAAGCCGGGCATCCAGCGCCTTGATCGCCCGGTCGGTCACGTCAATCGAATCAAAGGCCAGCACCACCGCTGACTGGTTCAGGATCACATAGGCCCCCAACTGTCGCATCATGTCGGCCAGAACCGGGACCGAGGCTTTGAAGAACGCCTGCCGCCCCGCCTCACGCTGGGCTTTCAACGCCTCGACCTTGGCGGCCTGATCGGTGCGGAACTGTTCGACCCGCGCATCAAAGGCATCCGCCAGCGCCTGAAACGCAATCGCCGACATGGTCGCGCGCTTTTGCGTCAGGTCCGCCTCTTCGGTGGCAAGGTCCTGTTCGATCTTGCGGTTTTCGGCGGCCAAGGACTGATTGTCGGCGGTCACCCGCGCCTCAAGCGCCTTGCCGTACAGCGATTCCAGATACAGCCGGTCCTGATCCAATGTCAGGATTTGTGGGGCAATTGCCGCGGTCTGTGCGGCCGCAGGGACTGCCATCGCGCACAACACCGCCAGCAGTGCCGCCCCGGCCAGCCGCCGCATCAAAGCCCATTCCCCACGGCCAAATCGCCCAGGCCAGCCCGCCCAAAGCCAGCCGATCCCATCAGAATTTGGTCGAGATGGCGAAGTCGAAGGTCTGCTCCTTGTCGTAGCTTTCCTTCTTGAGGGCATGGGTAAAGTTGAACCGCAACGGGCCGATTGCCGTGTTCCAGAACACCGAAAACCCGATGGTAGACCGCAGACGCAGCGAATCGTCCACCGTGCCGCCCGTGCCCGCCGTATTATCAAGGCCCCAGACCGACCCTACATCGACAAATGCCCCGCCGGTGATGCCGTATTCTTCCGGCAGACCCACCGGGAAATCGCTTTCCAGATGCGCCACGGCGAAATAGTTGCCGCCAAGCGCGTCCTTGTTTGTCGCGGTCAGATCGCGCGGACCGATGCCGTCAGGCTGAAAGCCGCGTATCCCGTTGGCCCCCAGATAGCGGTCGGTCACCCGGCTGACATAGCCGCCATAGGTCGTGATGGCACCGCCCTCAAAACTCGCCTTCAGGCTTACATCACCGTTTGCGATCTTGGTTTCCGCCACCGCACGGACCGAGGTCTGGATGTACTTCACATCGCCGCCCAGACCGGCAAAGTTCTGGCCAAACTGGAAGCTGACCCCGCCTTTGGGATGCAGGCCGGAATTGCGATCGTCCCACGTGTAGTTGTAGCCAATCGAAGAGGCGAAATCGGCACCCTCTTCGGCCATCAGAATCGCGGACGATCCGTTCGATGTTTCATCGATGGGGGTCATCGGATCATCCACCACCGCCCCATCGACGTTGGACACGGTTTCACGCGCGATCCGGTAGCTTAGCTTCAGGCGGCCAAAATCGCTGACTGGAAACGCCAACGACGGGGCCACGCTGATCACCTGCGTGTCATAGTTGGAATTCTGGTGCTTGGTGGTCAGATAGCCCGCAGCAAAGGCAAAGGTCAGATCGCGGCCAAGGAATGCAGGCTCTGAAAACTCGATCCGGCTGTCGACATTGTCGGTGCCGGTCTGCACGCTGACGTTCAGACCCTGACCCCGGCCCAGAAAGTTGGTCTCGGCAAAGCCAATGTTGACGCCGATGCCCGAAGAAATGCCGTAGGTGGCGCCCAGGGTCAGCGACCCGGTCGGCGCCTCTGTCACGGCAACCTTGACGACATCCTGATCGGGCGCGTTGCCGGGTTCCTGCGTGACCTGCACATCCGAGAAAAAGCCAAGCGCGCGAATGCGTTCTGCGGCCTGCGCAATTTCGCGCGCATTCATCGGGTCGCCTTCGGTCGTGTGGAACTGACGGCGCACAACAGAATCGAGCGTGGTCGTGTTGCCTTCAATGTCGATGCGTTCGACAAAGATGCGCTGGCCCTTCATGATCGCAAAGGTCACGTCAACCGTGCCGTCGCGGTCATTGCGCGCCATGCGCGGTTCAACCGTAATGAAGTTCAGCCCCTTTTTCAGCGCCAGCGATTCCAGCGCCTCGACGTTGTTCTGAATGTCCAACGGGTTGTAGGTCGCCCCCGGCTTCAAACGGTTCAGCGCGTTGAATTCGGCGGCATCCAGCCCGTCAACCTCGGAAATGGTAGAGACTTTGCCGATCCGGAAGCTTTGCCCCTCAGAGATGGTGAAGGTCAGAAACGTCGCATCGCGGTCACGCGCATAGGTCGCCCCGGCGTCAAGGATCTGAAAATCCAGATAGCCATGCGCCAGATAAAAGTCACTCAACTGCTTTTTGTCGAGTTCGATCCGGTCGATCTGATAGCTGTCGCGCTGGATCAGCTGGTGCAGGATGCCGGCCTGTTTGGTCGACAGAACCTGACGCAGCCGGTAGTCCGAAAAGGCCTGGTTGCCGACGAAGCTTAGCCTTGCAATCTCTGCCACTTTGCCTTCGGTGATTTCAAACACCAGATCGACGCGGTTGTTGGGCCGCCGGATGATGCGCGGTGTGACGGTTGCGGCCAGACGGCCCCGTTGGCGGTATTCGTTGGTGATGATCGCCGCATCCGCTTCGGCGGCAGAGGGCGAATAGACCTGACTTTCTTTCGAGGTGACAACCTTTGTCAGATCAGCGTCGGCAATCCGGGCGTTGCCTTGGTAGTCGATGGTGCCGATCAACGGATTCTCGACCACCTTGACCAGCAGGCTGCCCCTTTGCGGAACCAGTTCGACGCGGGCGAACAAGCCAGAGGCAACAAGCCGCTGATAGGCGTCATTCAGCGCTGCATCAGTGACAATCTTACCCTTGGGCAGACCCAGATAGGACACGATGGTCGACGCATCGACATGCGCGTTGCCTTCGATCTTGACGGCCGAAAATGTATAGCCAACCGGCACAGGGGGGGCGGCAGGCCTGACCGGAGCAGGCTCTTCAATACCCAAAGACAGGCCGGTGTCCGGTGGCGGTGTCGTTTGGGCGTGCACCACAAAGCCGGTCATGCCCGCGCCCAACAACGTGATGCCCGCCGCCAGGATCACAGTGCCCGCAGCACCCCGACTCAGCCCTTTGCGCGCCACCAAACCTGCCGCTTTGCCCTTGTCGATGCTCATCTTGCCACAGCCCCGTCCACGTACCGCAAGATGTCGATTGTGACACCTGCCTTGTCCTGACTAGCTTCTTGTCGGGGGCTTGTCAAAAGCACGCGAGCCTGCAGCGCGACGCCTGTGGCGGCTTTCCCCCATTTCCTGTGGATAAGTCCGGGCACAGCTTTGACACCCCGCACAGGCCTGCAAAAACGCCACGCAGCGGCGGTTGGCCTTAGCCGCAGCGGAACAGGTCGTTGGACAGCGCGAACACCATCAGGGCCACCAAAAGCCCGACGCCAATCGTCATCAGGATTTGCAAGGCCCGCTCACTCGGCGGATGGCCGGTTGCGGCCTCCCAGACGTGAAACACCAGATGGCCGCCGTCCAGCACCGGAATCGGGAACAGGTTCAGCAGGCCGATTGACAGCGACACCAGCGCCAAGGTCTGCAGGAACGTCTCCCAGCCCGACCGGGCCGCTGCGCCGACCGCCTTGGCCATGCCGATTGGAGAAGACACGTTGCAGGTGCTGATCTTGCCCGCCACCATATAGCCCAGACTGGATAGGTTGATCTTGGCCAGATAGAACCCCTGCTTCCACGCCAGACTGACCGCCTCGGTCAGACTGGGGCTGCGCACCACCGGTTCAAACAACATGCCGCCCGAAATGCCGATCAGCCAGCGTGTCTCAAACCCGCCCTCGGCCGTCGGCAGATCGCGGCGGCGCGGGCTAAGGGTGACATCCACCGTCTTGCCAGCGCGCCACAGGGTCAGGGCCAAGGGCTTGCCCTCTGTCGCCTCGACCAGTTTGGGCAACTGGCTGAAGCTGGCAATGTCCTGCCCCCCCGCACTCAGGATCACATCGCCCGCCTGAATGCCTGCGTCCAAGGCCGCCCCGCCAAGCTGCACGCTGTCGGCAAAGGGCGGGTTCGGATTTGGCCCGGCCAGCGTCAGGGTTTTGCCATCGCGCAACACCTGATAGGTGACAGAGGATTTGTCGCCCAACGTATCCGCCACCGTGAAAAAGGCAGCCAGATCAGGGGTCGGCTGACCCTCCAACGCCGTGATCGTGTCACCAACCGCCAGATTCGGCGTGGCAAAAGGCACCTCTTTCAGCACCCCGATGATTGGCTGATCGACCGGCACACCCTTCCACAGGATCACGCCCGCAAAGATCACAAACGCAAGGATGAAGTTCGCCAAAGGCCCGGCGATCACCGTGGCCGACCGCGCCCAAAGGGGTGCGCCGTGCATCGTATGGCGCTTTTCCTCAGCCGAAAGGCCCTGCATCATCCCGGTATCGGGACGCGAGGCGCTGTCGGTGTCGCCCATGAACTTGACGTAACCGCCCAACGGCAGCGCGGCAATCTGCCACCGGGTGCCGCGCTTGTCAGTGCGCGAATACAACGGCTTGCCGAACCCAAGTGAAAACACCTCGGCATGGATGCCCGACCAGCGCCCCACGATGTAATGGCCGAATTCATGCACCGTGACGATGACGACAATGGCCACAAGAAAGGTCACCAGCGTCCAGGCCGTGCCTCCAAGGTTTGACACCAATTCCGTGAAATCCAAACCCTGTCCCCTGCTTTATACCCGGCGCGCCAAATCCAGCGCGATCTGACGCGCCACCTGTCGTGCGAGGTGGTCCATCGCCAGCACATCGTCAAGGCTGCTTGCGGCGATTGCAAGGCGCGGGTCGGCTGAAAGCCGCTCCAACGCTGTCTCAACCACGGTGGACATGTCCAGAAACCGAATCTGCCCGCCGATGAAATGATCCAGCGCGATTTCCTTGGCCGCGTTGAAGGCCGCCCCCGCCAGACCGCCCACAGCCATCACCTCTCGCGCAAGCCTCAGGGCGGGATAGCGGGTAAGGTCCGGTGCGCGGAACGTCAACCGCCCCAAAGCCGCGAAATCCAGCCGTGCCACCGGCAAAGGCGCACGCTGCGGCCAGTTCAGCGCATAGCCGATGGCATGGCGCATGTCGGGCACGCCCAGATGCGCCATCACCGCCCCGTCCTGAAACCCGACGGCAGAATGGATGATCGATTCGGGATGGATCACCACCTCGATCTGATCAGACCTTACGCCGAAGAATTCCTTGGCCTCGATCACCTCAAGCGCTTTGTTGAACATCGACGCAGAGTCGATGGTGATGCGTTGCCCCATCGCCCAGTTCGGATGGGTCATGGCATCCTGCACTGTGGCCGCAGCCAACCGCTCTACCGGCCAATCGCGCAGCGCGCCCCCCGAGGCTGTCAGGATGATGCGTTCCACCGTGGCCATATCCTCACCCGCCAAGGCCTGAAAGATGGCAGAGTGTTCGGAATCCACTGGCAAAATCGTCGCCCCGTGCCGCGCCGCCGTGGCCAGCATCAACGGCCCCGCCGTCACCAGACTTTCCTTGTTGGCCAACGCCAAAGTCGTCCCGGTTGACAGGGCCGCCAAGCCCGGTGCCAGACCCGCAGCGCCCACAATCGCCGACATGACCCAATCGGTGGGACGCAGCGCCGCCTCGACAATCGCGCCAGCCCCCGCCGCCGCCTGCACCCCGCTGCCCGCCAAAGCGTCCCGCAGATCGCCAAGGCACGCCTCATCCGCCACCACAGCCACTTCGGCGTGCATCGCCCGCGCCAACTCCGCCAGCCGCGCCACATTGCGCCCGCCGGTCAGGGCCACGACCTGATACCCGTCAACCCGGCCCAGCAAATCAACCGTGCTTTCGCCGATCGAGCCGGTGACGCCAAAGATGGAGATTCGGCGCGGCGCGGTCATCACGCCCCCCCCAGCGGCAACGGCAGGATCAGTTCCAACAGCCGCACCGCAAGGATCGCGCCAATCAGCGCATCAAACCGGTCCAGCAAACCACCATGCCCCGGGATCAGCCGCGACACATCCTTTACCCCGGCGCGGCGCTTGATCAGACTTTCGACGATATCGCCCAACTGCCCGGCAAACGCGACCAGCGGCGATATCAGCACCAGCCCCCAACCCGCACCAGCCACAATGACAAAGCCCAACCCCACAAGGGCCGCGCCAAACCAGCCCGCAACCGTGCCCGACCACGTCTTTTTCGGGCTGATCGCCGGCCAGAACTTTGGCCCGCCCAACAAACGCCCGGCGAAATAGCCGCACACGTCCGAGGCGACCACGATGCACACCAGCCAGACCACAATCACCGCCCCGCGCTGGTCCAACGCGATGATAACGCTGGCCGCAATCAACATCGCCAAGGTGTAGACCGCCATGAACACACCGTCGCGCCGTGCGGTCAGGGCCATTGCAAGGGGGGCCAGCGCCAGACCCAGCACCGCCACGCCCTGCCTCTGCGCCAGCAGAACGCCCAACCCCGCAAGGCACGCCAGACCATACCGTTCAACCGCGGTCGAGGTTTCGCTTAACCCCGCCAGCTCCCATGTCATCAGCGCAAAGACCAGCACGTTCAGCGCGACAAAGACCTTGCCGCCCGCCAGCACCGCCACGACGCCAATCCCCGCCAGCACCAGACCAGAGATGACCCGCACCCCCAGATCGCCCCAACGGCCCCCGGCCAGCCCACCCATCATCAGCGGCGCTTTCGGCGGTTCCCGGGGCGGCTGATCCGTCATGCCAGCACCGTCATGCCCGTACCGCCCCGCCAAAGCGGCGCTCGCGGTTGCCATAGCGCCCGACGATCTGCGCCAGTTCTGCCGGGGTGAAATCGGGCCACAGGGTCGGGATGAATTCAAACTCGGCATAAGCCGCCTGCCACGGCAGGAAGTTAGAGGTGCGCGTTTCACCACTGGTGCGGATCACAAGGTCAGGGTCCGGCAGGGCTGCGGTATCCAGATGCGACGATATCAGCGCCTCTGTCACCGCCTTTGGATCAAGCCGCCCTTCGGCGACCTCAACCGCCATGGCGCGGATCGCCCGGGTCAGTTCATCGCGCCCGCCGTAGTTGATCGCCACGGTCAGGTTCAGCCGCGTGTAGCTGGCGGTGCGCGCCTCGATCCCGTCCATCAGACGGCGCAGGCGTGTGTCCAGCCGCGAGCGGTCGCCGATAAACCGCATCCGCACCGATTCGGCGGCCATCCGGTCCGCCTCACGCTCGATGTAGCGGGCAAAGATCGACATAAGACCAAGGACTTCTTCGGTCGACCGCTTCCAGTTCTCGGTCGAAAAGGCGTAGATCGTCAGCCACTTGATGCCCAGACCGGGGGCGGCATCGACCACCTGTTTGACCCGTTCAGCGCCCTTCCTGTGACCGACCAGACGCGGCCAGCCCTTTTGAGTCGCCCAACGGCCATTGCCGTCCATGATGATGGCGACATGCTCTGCCGAACGCGCAGCACCGGTCTTGCCTTTGTCGTCCGCGCTCACCCGATGCCCCCCACCTTACCCTACGCAAGCCTGCCGTGCAGCGCCGTTCAGACCTGCATGATTTCCGCTTGCTTGCCGTCCAACATACGGTCGATCAGGGTGATCGAGTTGTCGGTCATCTCCTGCACCTCTTCGGCCCACATCTTCTGGTCATCCTCGCCCATGCCGGCGGTCTTGGCCTTCTTGATCTGGTCCATCCCGTCGCGCCGCACGTTGCGCACCGCGACCTTCGCACCCTCGGCATATTGGGCGGCCACCTTGGAAAGTTCGCGGCGGCGCTGTTCGTTCAGTTCCGGGATCGGCAGGCGGATCAACGGGCCATCGGCGATCGGGTTGATGCCAAGGCCGCTTTCGCGGATCGCCTTTTCCACCTTTGAGATCATGCCCTTGTCCCACACATTG
>JBBRKS010000088.1:0-15377 GCA_038231775.1 Rhodobacterales bacterium
CGCCTCTTTCTCACCCTTGTGCACCTGATTGACGATGCGGCGGAATTCCGAGATATCGACACCGACATAGGTGCCGACCTCGGCCATATCAGAGCGCAGGTCTTCAATGGCGGCGCGGGATTTCTCGATCAGCACCTGCCAGCCGCGACCGGCTTTGGCGGCCATCCGGTCAATCCAGGTCGGGTCCAGTTCATAACCCTGATATTCGTCGATGAATTCGCGGCGATTGATGCGGGCGGCATCGGCGAGTTTCACCATACCGGAATTGATCGACATGATCTTGCGGTTGATGCCATAAAGCTGGTCAATCAGCGCTTCAATCCGGTTGTTGTGCAGGTGCAATTCGTTGACCAGCATGACGATTTCAGAGCGCAGTTTCTGATAGGCCGCCTCGTCGCCCGCCGAAAAGCGGGTTTTCGCGCTCATCGTGGCATCCATGCGCAGGCGCTGCATTTCGGCCAGTTTGGTATAGTCGCGCGCGATAAGGTCCAGTGTTTCCAAGACCTTGGGCTTCAGTGCGGCTTCCATGGCGGCCAAGGACATGGCGGCACCGTCTTCGTCATCCTCGTCGTCTTCGGTCACACCCATCAGGGGGTTGCCGTCGGCGTCAAGTTCGGGTTCAGAGCCGGGCGCACGGCGCGGGGTGGCCCCGCCGGCGATGTCCAGACCGTCAATTTCGGCGCCGACAATGCCGTCTTCACCGTCAAGGCTGCGGCCAAAAGTGGCCTCAAGGTCGATCACATCGCGCAGAAGAATGTCTTCGGACAGAAGTTCGTCGCGCCAGATGATGATGGCCTGAAAGGTCAGCGGGCTTTCGCACAGGCCCGCGATCATCGTGTTGCGACCCGCCTCGATCCGCTTGGCGATGGCAATCTCGCCCTCGCGGCTTAGAAGTTCGACCGAGCCCATTTCGCGCAAGTACATGCGGACCGGGTCGTCGGTGCGGTCAAGCGCCTCGGTTGTCGAGGTGACGACGGCCACATCGCGCGAGTTGGACGAGGTTTCGACCAGCGCGCCGCCCTCGACCTCACCCTCTTCGGCCTCTTCGTTTTCAATGATGTTGATGCCCATTTCCGACAGCATCGACATCACGTCTTCGATCTGTTCGGACGAGACCTGCTCTGGCGGCATGACGTTGTTCAGCTGATCGTAGGTCAGATATCCGCGCTCTTTGGCGTCGGCGATCATCTTTTTGACCGCCGCCTGGCTCATGTCCAGCGAGACATCCTGTTCTTCACCTTCGGGCTTGGCTTCGTCGTTGTCTTTGAGGGCCATGGGATCTCCGGTAGAGGATGCGAATCAGGGGATGCGAATCGGGGTAAGCGAATCGGTGGCGAATCAGGCACAGAATCGGAGTGATACTCTGATTCGGGGGGGAGTTGCAGGGTGTCAGGAACGTTTCTTTTCCCAGACCTTTTTATCTATCAACGATTGCAGGTGATCTGACAGGGCGCTGCGGTTTTCGCCAAGATCGGCGCTGTCGTTTCGGTTGGGCTGATCAGCGCGGTGGCGGGCTGCGGTCGCCTGCGCCAGACGCCAGGTCAAGCCTTCATCCGCAAGTCCGGTCAGGTCTTCAACACCGTCCGCCACCTCGCGGCGCGCAGCACGCTTGGCGGAAAGCTGGGCAAAATCCTCGGCAAGGCACAGTTTGGCAAATTCGGCATCCTTGGCGTTCAGGATCGGGGGGGCTGACCTTACTTGGGGGCGCGCCATCAAAGCGTCAAGGGCCGGGCAACTTGGCAGGGCGGCAGGATCAGACAGCAGCACGCGGCACAGGGTGCGGTGGTCGTCAGAGGCGAAGTCCAGCCGTTCCAGATCGGATTCAAAGCGGCGGATCAGGGATTGGTGCGTGATCAGGGTCGCAAGAATGATCGCCTCGCGAACGTCTTCTTCGGTTGCCTCGTTGCCATTGGCGAGGGCCGAGGCGAGGGTGGCAGACACCGGCGGCAGGTTGTTTTGCGGCTTTTGGCCTTTGCCGGGTGGGGTCCATGGCCGGAACGGCTTGACCGCCGGACCGAACAGAGAGGCGCGCAGTCGGCGGATTTCTTCGGTGTAGTGGCTGCGGATTGACGGGTCGGCGATGCGGTTGATCAGCGCGCGCAGGGTCTTGTCGAGGCTGGCCTTGCGTTCAGGGGAGTCGAACACCTTGCCCTCGGTTTCGCGCTGCCACAGCAACTGGACCATCGGCTGAGCTGCGTCCAAAACCTTTTGCATGGCGGGCGCACCCTGGGCCTTGATCAGGTCATCTGGGTCCTGTCCGCCGGGCAGGATGGCAAAGCGCAGGCCTTTTCCGGCCTCTAGCAGCGGCAGGGCAAGGTCAACCAGACGCAGGGCAGCGCGGATGCCGGCGGTGTCGCCATCCAGTGAAATCAGCGGTTCGTCGGCCACCCGCCACATCAGGCGCAGCTGATCCTCGGTGATGGCGGTGCCCAAGGGGGCGACGGCGGCTTTGAAACCGGCCTCTGACAGGGCGATCACGTCCATATAGCCTTCGGCGACGATCAGCGGCAGGCCTTTGCCGGCCGCCTCTCTTGCCGGACCAAGGTTGAACAGGTTGCGGCCCTTGTCGAACAACGGGGTTTCGGGGCCGTTGAGGTATTTGGCTTTCGCGTTCGGGTCCATCGCCCGGCCGCCAAGGCTGATCGCCCTGCCCCGGCCATCGCGGATCGGAAAGATGATCCGGCCACGAAAGCGGTCATACGGCGGGCCGTCACGGCCTCCATCAGCCGGGTCAGGTTTGATGCACAGGCCCGCTTCGACGATCAGATCGGGGGAGATGCCCTTTTGCGTCAACGCGCTGAACAGGGCTTGGCGTTGGTCGGGGGCAAAGCCGATATGCCAGCGGTCCTGCGCCTCGGGGGTAAGGCCGCGTCTGGCCAGATAGGCGCGGGCGTCAGCGGCGGCAGAGGTTTTCAGTTGCAGGCGGAACCACTTGACCGCCTCTTCCATCACATCGGCCAGATGGGTGCGGGTGTCGGCCCGCGCAGCCTCGCCCGCGTCGCGTTCGGGCATCACCATCCCAGCCTCACGCGCCAGAAGTTCGACGGCTTCCATGAAACTGAGGTTTTCGGTTTCCTTCACGAAGGTCAGGGCGTCGCCTTTGGCGTGGCAGCCAAAGCAATAATAAAACCCTTTTCGGTCATCGACATGGAACGAGGGCGACTTTTCCTGATGGAACGGGCACGGCGCCCAGAAGTCACCCTTGGCCATGTTAGATTTGCGCGCATCCCACGTGACCTTGCGCCCGACGACCTGAGACAGGGTCAGCCTTGTGCGCAACTCGTCAAGGAATCCGGATGGAAGGGCCATGGCTTTGTATATCGGGTGTCGCGGGGCATCTGTCCAGTCGCCGCTCTGCGGACCCGGCTGGGGGACTTCACGTCCCCCAGACCTCCTGTGGAGTATTTTTACCCAGATGAATGGCAAAGAGCGTCAGACCCCGGCGGCGGCGCGGGCGTTCAGGGCTTGCAGGGCGGTTTCGATCTCGTGCCACGCGGTGCGCGCCATTGAGCGGAAGATCAGGATCAGAAAGCTGTCAGCCTCTGCCACCAGAACCGATTGCATATGGCCAAGGGGGGTGCGGGCGGCACATCCGGAAGGGAAGTGTGCGGGGCGCAGGTCCAGCGGGCAGAGGCGCATCAGGGCGTCGGCGGCCTTGGGGCCAGTCAGGCGCAGGGCCGCCCAGCCCCCGGTCTGGTCGGTGATCGCCGCTAGGCCCGCCAGGTCGGGGGCAGGAATGCCGATCAGGAAGGCTTGTTCGGGGCCGGTCCAGATCAGGTTTGCTCTGGCACTGTTGGGCGCTGGAAACCTACCGAGGCGTTTTGACACCTTGGCCAGCGTGCCCGGAAAGCAGGCGATCGAGGTGATCTGGCCGACCGCAGTCTCTGCCAGCGTTGTTCCGGCAAGCGTCACGGGGGGGCGCCCGGACAGGGCGGATTTGGCGATGAGTTCAGGCACGCAGTTTCGCTCCTTCCGGGTCGAGGAAGACCGGGTCGGTCACCTCGCACAGCAGATCAGTTTTGCGCATATGATCGACAAGGCGGATTTGCTGGCCGTGGCGGGCGCGGCCATCTTTCAGGAACGCGAGACCCAGATGGCTGCCAAGGGTCGGCGACCAGCAGACAGACGTAACATAGCCCTGATCGTTGACGCGCTCTACCTTGTCACCCGGCGTGAACAGATGGGCTCCCGCACCAATCGCGGCGTTGGGATCAACCGGGCGCAGACCGACGAGTTGTTCGCGCTCTGCCCCATTCAGGCCGGGGCGTTGGGCCGAGGCTTTGCCGATACAATCTTTTTTTGCGGCAACCATCTTGGCCATGCCGATGTCAAAGGCGGTGATGCGGCCGTGGATTTCAGCATGAGTGATGAAGCCCTTTTCGATCCGCATGACGTTCAGCGCCTCCATCCCGTAGGCACCGCCGCCCAAGGTTTCGGCCTTGGCCAGCAGGTCGCGGAACAGCGCCTCACCGTATGGGGTGGGGACGGCGATCTCGTACCCCTCTTCGCCCGAGAAAGAGATGCGGAACAGTCGGGCTTTGACCCCTTCGACCGAGACTTCGGCGGTGGTCATGAAGGGAAACTCTTCCAGCCTTGTGTCCAAAAGTGAGTTCAGCAGCATCCGCGACAAGGGGCCAGCCACAGCGAACTGCGCCCAGCTTTCGGTGACAGAGATGAAGCGGACCTGCCAGTCGGGACAATAGGCCTGATGGACGAAATCCAGATGCCGCATGACCTGACCCGCCGCCGCTGTGGTGGTGGTCATCAGATAGTGCGTGTCGCCCAGCCGTGCAGTGGTGCCGTCGTCCATCACATGGCCGTCTTCGCGCAGCATCAGACCATAGCGGACGCGGCCCACAGGAAGGGTCGAAAACGTGTTGGTGTAGACGAAGTCCAAAAAGCGAGCGGCGTCTTTGCCCTGAATGTCGATCTTGCCCAGCGTGGAGACATCCGCCACACCGACCGAACTGCGGACCATCAGCACCTCACGGTCGCATGATTGCCGCCACGTCGTCTCACCGGGTTTGGGGAAATAGCTGGGGCGGTACCACAGCCCCGCCTCGATCATCGGCGCACCCCGGTCGCGGCTGGCCGGATCCGAGGTCATGTAGCGTTGTGGTGCAAAGCCTGCGCCCTGTCCGCCTGCCCCCAAAGCGCCGATAGACACCGGGGTAAAGGGCGGGCGGAAGGTGGTCGTGCCGGTTTCCGCAATGCCCCGGCCTGTGGCGTCTGCCAGCACCGCAAGTGCCCCAACGTTGGAGTTTTTGCCCTGGTCAGGTGCCATGCCTTGGGTGGTGTAGCGCTTCATATGCTCGACCGAGGTGAAGCCTTCCTGTGCTGCCAGTTTGACGTCCTTGACAGTCACGTCATTGGCAAAGTCCAGCCAGGCGCGGCCTTTGCCGGGCACATCCCACAGGGGTTGCAGGCGGTAAGGTGCATCTTCGGCTTGGGGCATATCTGGGGATGTGGCCGTCTTGCCAAGGGCTTGCAGCGCGGCCAGCGCCATGGCGCGGCCTTCGGTCAGGGCGGCGTGAGTCGAAAACGCCCCGTTGGCGGCCCCTGCGGCGTGCAGACCGGGAACCATGCCGGAATGGGGCACGAAAGCTGCAATATCGTCGCGCCATGACGGTTTGGCGTTCTGGTGGCAGGCGAGGTTCACCAGCGGGTTCCAGCCGCCCGACATCAGCAGACAATCGGTGTCGATCTGGAAATCGCCGCCCGCATGGTGGCCGGAAATCCCGGTCAACGACCGGCGGCCTGCGGTGTCGGTGATGGCGGCGTTCAGGTAGACCGGGCAATCTTCGACACTCGATGCCTCAGCCCGGGAGTCCAGAATGGCCGCTACCTTAACACCTGCTGCAATCAGTTGGCGGGCAACAAGGCGGGCGTTGTCGTTGGTAGCGTACAACGTCACCTTTTGGCCGGGGGGGACGCCGAACCGGTTGAGGTAGGTTTGTGCGCCCGACGCCAGCATGATGCCGGGGCGGTCGTTGTTGGTGAAAGCGATGGGACGCTCTAGCGCGCCGGTGGCCATGATCGCCTGACCGGCCACGATGCGCCAGAAACACTCACGCGGCAGATGGGCGGCTTGTGGCAGATGCAGGCCGACGCGTTCCAGCGCGCCGTAGGTGCCTTGGTCATAGGCACCGACCACGGTGGTGCGGGTCATCACGCGGACGTTCAGGGTTTCAAGTTCAGCAAGCGTTGTCGCAATCCACGGAGCAGAAGGCGCACCGTTGATCTGGCCGTCTTCAGCGATCAGGCGGCCCCCGATCACGCTGTCCTGTTCGGCCAGGATCACATCGGCACCGGACCGGGCGGCTGTCAGTGCTGCCATCAGGCCAGCGGGGCCAGATCCGATCACCAGAATGTCGCAGAAAGCATAGGCCTTTTCGTAGGTTGCCGTTTCATGCTGCGGCTTCAATTTGCCAAGGCCAGCGGCACGGCGGATCAGGGGTTCATAAAGCCCCTCCCAGAACGCACGGGGCCACATGAAGGTCTTGTAGTAAAACCCCGCACCGAGGAAGGGCGCTGCAAGGTCGTTCACCGCCATCACGTCATAACGCAGCGAGGGCCAGCGGTTCTGGCTGCGCGCCGCCATGCCGCCATAGATTTCCTGCACCGTGGCGCGGGTGTTGGGCGATTGGGAGCCGCCATCCAGCACCTCGACCATCGCGTTCGGCTCTTCGGGGCCAGCGGTCAGGATGCCGCGCGGGCGGTGGTATTTGAAACTGCGGCCCACAAGGCGGACGTCATTGGCCATCAGGGCCGAGGCGAGCGTATCGCCCTTGAAGCCGGAATAGCGCGTGCCGTCGAAGGTGAACTTCAATGGTTCGGTGCGGTCGATCAGACCTTTGCCAGCGATCCTCATTTCGCACCACCTTTGCGGGCGGCGACAAGTTCGGTGGCAAGCACGGCATGGGTGATGGTGTTGCGCGTCACCAGAAGCCACGACCCGCAGCCGGTTTCGTGATACCAAAGGTCCTTGGTCACCCCCGCCGGGTTGGTGCGCAGATGCAGCATGTCATCCCAGGCCTGTACCGGGGCATCGGGTGCCGGGCGGTTGAGGTAGTCGTCGGTGCCAGAGTAATAGAACTCACGCCGGTCACGCGGGCCACAGAGGGGACAGGTCAGACGCATCAGGTAGCCTCGCAGGAGGTGACGACGGAGGACAGGGGCGATAGATCGTCAAGCCCGCCGCTGAGTTCGGTGGTGACGACTTTCATCTGAATAACGCCGCCGGCTGATAGGAAATCACGATAGTCGGAAATCTCGCAGACCATGCGGCCAACGTCCGTCTCAAAACCGGCCTTCGCCGCCTTCAAGCTCTGGCCGGCCTGGTGAGCAACCACGTTCACCCCGATACTGGCGGTATCAGGGACAAAAACCATGCTCACCAATGGCTTGCCATCCAATGATCGCTTCATGCCGGTGAGCGGCGACGCGAAAGTGACGCGGCCATCAAAGTGGTGGTTAAACGCCATGAGGATATCGCACTCGTTGACCACCGGAATGGAGGTGCCGAGTTCGACAATCTTTCTGTAGCCGGACCCGCATATCTCGGCCCGCGCGGCGCTCACAGAAAGCACCGCGACCAGACATATGAGCAAAGTTCGCGTCGCAAACATCATCCCCTCAATGCAAGTTATGCTGTGACCCGGTGCCCTCTTCGTCCAGCACATGGCCGGTGCGAAAGCGGTCCAGACGGAAGCGGCGGGCGACTTCGTGGGACTCATTGGTGGCCATCAGATGCGCCATGCACCAGCCAGAGGCGGGCACGGCCTTGAAGCCGCCGTAGTTCCAGCCGGCATCCACGAACAAGCCCTCGATATGGGTCTTGTCGATGATGGGCGAGCCATCGGGCGTCATGTCCATGATGCCACCCCACGACCGCAACACCCGGGCGCGGGCGAGCATCGGCATCAGGGTCATCCCAGCCTCCATCACGTGTTCGACCATCGGCAGGTTGCCGCGCGAGGCGTAGCTGGCATACATGTCGATGTCGCCGCCAAAGACCAGTCCGCCCTTGTCGGACTGGCTGATGTAAAAGTGGCCCATGCCGTAGCTGACCACATTATCAATCACCGGTTTCAGCCCCTCGGTCACAAAGGCCTGCAACACATGGCTTTCAATCGGCAGGCGCATCCCCGCCATCGCGGCGACCTGACTTGAGCGGCCAGCGACCACCATGCCGACTTTTTTGGCACGGATCGGCCCACGGGTGGTCTGCACGCCAGTCACCCGGCCCTCGACAATATCAATGCCGGTGACTTCACAATTCTGGATCAGATCGACGCCCAGCGTATCAGCGGCGCGGGCATAGCCCCATGCCACCGCGTCATGCCGGGCCGTACCTGCGCGGCGCTGGATCAGGCCACCGTAAATCGGAAAGCGCGACTGGGTGTAGTCCAGATAGGGCATCATCTCTTTCAACTGCGCCACCGACAGGATCTCGGCATCGTCGCCCTGGTTCACGATGGCATTGCCGCGCCGCACCGCCGCATCGCGCTGGCCGTCGGAATGAAACAGGATGATATGGCCGCGCTGCGAGTGCATGACGTTGTAGTTCAGTTCGCCTTCCAGCGTTTCCCACAGCTTCAGGGAATGCGAGTAGAACTCTGAATTGCCCTGCAGGAAGTAGTTCGCCCGCACAATGGTGGTGTTGCGCCCGATATTGCCAGACCCAAGATAGCCCTTTTCCAGCACGGCAATGTTGGTCAGGCCGTGGTTTTTTGCCAGATAGTAGGCCGTCGCGAGACCGTGGCCGCCACCGCCGATGATGATGGCGTCATATTCGGCCTTAGGCGCAGGATCACGCCAGGCGCGGCCCCAGCCTTTGTTGCCCAAAAGCCCTTCGGTGATGACTTTCCAGCCCGAATACCGCATCGCGGACTCCTTTTGCCCCGGCAGGAAGTGTTGCGGGTTTTTCTGCGGTTATTCAACAGGCCAGCGCCAACAACTGGCTTGCCTGCGACAAAAGGTGTCGCGGGCGGTCAGCCAGCCGGACAGAATGGCTGTATTGCCCAACTTGTGATCAGGTAGACCGGACCGTGCAGATCGCACCCCGGCACCGGGAGCTGCGGCTGCTCTGCCCCGCTTTGAAGGCGCAGGCGAGGGTCGCTCAAATCGATTCGGGCAGCTTTGTGGCAAGGTGCGGCGCTGGTCAGCCACCACATTGTCACCCAAGCCGAAACGATCTGACCGCGCTGATCGCCATTGTTCTGCGCCTTACCCGAAAGCAGCGGCTTTGACACTTTTGCCTTTCTTTCGTCTCAACATTTCGACAAATGAGAGGCGGTGGGGCGTCAAGGATCGGGCCGGAATTGGGCGTGATCGGATTTGGGAAGCGCTGCCATGTTCACTTTTATCGCCAAAGGCATTTCCAGGCTCCGGGGGCGGGCTTTGAAATTTCAGCATGACGAAGCGGGGTCGATGACCGTCTTTGCGATCATGTTCTTCATGCTGATGGTGATGATGGGCGGGCTTGCGGTCGATCTGATGCGCTACGAGAACACCCGCACCAAACTGCAGAACACGCTGGACCGCGCCACTTTGGCTGCGGCATCCTTGGATCAGCGGCAAGACCCGACGGCCGTGGTCAAGGATTATATGCTGAAGGCCGGGCTGGCCGACCAGTTGCACTCGGTTCAGGTCACCCAAGGGCTGAACGAGCGGATCGTCCATTCCAACGGCATTGCCGATGCCAGACCGTTTTTCATGCATCTGATGGGGATTGACCATTTCAACGCGGTCGGCGTCAGCGAGGCCGAGCAGGCAATCAGCAATCTTGAGATTGTTCTGGTGCTGGACGTGTCAGGGTCGATGTCGGGCCAGAAGATCGCCAACCTCAAGATCGCAGCCGACCAGTTTGTCGATACGGTCATGGCCAATGACCCGCACCACCGCGTGTCGATCGCCATCGTGCCCTACAATGCGCAGGTCAACATCGGCCCGAAACTGGCGGCCAAGTTCAACCTGACCAACCGCGCCGGGGTGGCTGACGTCAACTGTGTGGAAATCCCAGCCAGCCAATTCGGCGCGCAAGCCTTGTCGCTGACAGCGCCGATGCCGATGATGGCCTATGCTGACATTGCCTATGCCACCAACCGGACCAACGCCTATGTGGCGACCACCGACACCAATTACGCGGTGCCCAACTACAGCTCTGCCTATTGCAAGCCCACAACCGTCAATGTGGTGCGTCTGCCGTCCAACGACCCGGCCACGCTGAAAAGCCAGATTGATGCGCTGGTGGCAGGAGGCAACACCTCGATCACGCTGGGCATGAAATGGGGCGTCACGCTGCTGGACCCCTCACTGCGCGGGACCTATGCCGATTTTATATCGACCGGCGATATCCCATCGTCGCTGCCCGCCCGTCCGTTCGACTATACCGACACCAAGGCGCTGAAGATCGTGGTTCTGATGACCGACGGGGAACATGTGTCGCACAACCGGATCACCGATGGCTACAAGACCGGCGCATCGCCGATCTACAAATCGCTGAACGATGGCAAATACTCGATCCGCTTCACCTCGGGCCGTCCGGCCTGGGCTGGCACCAACCAGTATTATGTGCCGCACCTGTCGGCCTGGCAGGCGACGCCTTGGAATGGTGGCGGCGGGGTGTCGCAGCAGGACTGGATCCAGATCTGGGCCAACCTGAAGATGAATTACGTGGCATGGCAATTTTATGGCCGCGCCCTTGGCAGCAGCGCCACATCCGCCAGCACCACCGCCTACAACAATGCCGTCAGCGCGATGCAGGCGACCTATGCGTCGGTGCCGGACATGGACGCCTCGTTGCAGGCCACCTGTGATCAGGCCCGTGCCAACGGGGTGGCGATTTACGGCATCACGGTCGAGGCGCCGCAGCACGGCAATGACGTGATCACCGCCTGCGCCCATCCTGAACACACCTTCATCGCCGACCGCGACACCGTCAAATCGGTGTTCCAGACCATCGCGGCCAACCTGACCCAACTGAAACTGACCCAGTAAGGCACCGGCGCACCAAACCGTATCGCCCATAGGGGGTCCGGTTCGGTGCACCTGTCCGGCAAAGGCAAAGCTGTTTCCAAATGCACCCACAGTCTCGACATAATTCCGCCCCACCCGCCTGTCTAATTGGCGTCAGCGAAATTTCGTGGCGAATGCTTCCGATCCCGGAGCGCGCCAGTTTTGTTGGAAATGACGGGCATGATGATGAGGCAGCATTCACTTCACACGGCAGCAAAGCGCGCTTTTGCCCGCTTCACTGCGTCCGAAAGCGGTTCGTTGACGATTTTTTCGGTCATGTTCCTGCTGCTGATGATCATGATGGGCGGCATTGCCGTGGACGTCATGCGGTATGAAGCCCGCCGCACCTCGTTGCAGAACACGCTCGACCGCGCCACGCTTGCCGCTGCGTCCCTGACGCAAGACCGCGACCCCAAGACCGTGGTGAACGATTACTTCCTGAAAGCGGGCGTGTTCAGTTCGCTGAAGTCGGTCACGGTGACCAAGGGTCTGAACTTCCGCAACGTCAACGCAAAGGCCGATGCCGAGACTGATCCGATTTTCCTGCATCTGATGGGCACGGACTCGTTTGACGCGCTTGGCAATTCGACCGCCGAGCAGCGCATCAACAACGTCGAGATCATGCTGGTGCTGGACGTGTCGGGGTCGATGGCATCCAACAACAAGCTGACCAACCTCAAGAACGCCGCCAATGCCTTTGTGCAGACCGTTCTGAGCAATGACGCCGAGCACAAGATTTCCATCGGAATCGTGCCGTTCAACGGCCAGGTCAACCTGGGGCCGACCTTGCAGCCCTATTTCACCATGACCGATTCCAACAGCCTGACCGGCACGACGACGGCACAGGCCGGGGTCAACTGCGTCGACCTGCCGGCTTCGGTCTATGCGACCTATGCCATTCCGCTGACCACGCCCCTGTCGATGACGGCCAACGCCGACACCTACTCCAACTCGTCCACCACAGCACCGGCCGAAACCAACAAATGGTGCCCGCCCGGCAATTCGGCCAGCGGCTACTACACCGGCAACCCACCGGGGTCGGGCGGCAATATCGTGAGGATGCCGCAACAGGATGTGGCCACGTTGCAAGGTTATATCAATGGCTTGCAGGCGGTCGGCGCAACCTCGATCAACGCCGGGTTCAAATGGGGCATGACGCTGTTGGACCCCTCCGTGCGGTCGATCTACAGCAGCTACATCGCTTCAGGCAAAATGCCTGCCACCATGGCCACCCGGCCCCTCGGCTATGCGGCGGACGATTCGATGAAGGTGATCATCCTGATGACCGACGGTGAGCATTTCGCCGAGGACCGGGTGAACACCAGCGGCACGATCAGCGGTGTAACCACGAATTTCAAGACCGGCATCTCGCCGATCTGGCTGGCAAACGATGGGCGCTGGTCGATCTTTCATGCAACCAAAGTGGTCAGCACCAATGCCAGCACGATCTGCGCCAGCCGGCCGTTCTGGGTGCCGCATCTGTCAGCCTGGCATTCGCGTCCGTGGAACGGCACGGTGCCGCTAAGCACGGATTGCTACGAGCCCGTGCCTTCCGTGGCCTATGTGCTGAGTGCGGTGCAAACCTGGCCGCAAGTCTGGGCCAGTCTGCGGGTGCAGTATGTGGCGCAGTATCTTTATGCCAGCGCACTTGGCGGCAGTGCCACGACCTATCTGAATGCCATGCGGACCCAGACGGCAATCACCACGATGGACAGCCAGTTGCAGAACGAATGCACCCTGGCCAAGAACCAGAAGGTGATCGTCTACGGCATCGCGTTTGAGGCACCAACCAACGGGCAGACCCAGATTCTGGGATGCTCCACCTCGGCCGCGCATTACTTTGATGCGAACGGCATCCAGATTTCGACAGCCTTTGCCGCAATCGCCAACAACATCTCTCAGCTGAGGTTGACCCAATGACGCGTGCCCTGCCCCCAACCTTGCGCCGCATCGCCCGGTCATTGACGCAGTGGCTGCGCCGTGAAGATGGCACCGCCTCGATGGAGTTCGTGCTGGTGGTCCCGGTCATCATCGGCATCTTCATGGCCTCGTTTGAAAGCGGGCTTTTGATGACCCGTGAAATCATGCTGGAACAGTCGGTTGACATGACGATGCGCGAACTGCGTCTGGGCCATTACGGCATCGTGACCAACGCCAAGCTGAAAACCGAAATCTGTTCACGCACGATCATTTTCCCGAACTGCGAAAGCAGCATCAAGGTGGAACTTAGCCGGATCAGCACCACGACATGGTCGGTCCCGGCCATGCCGGTCGGCTGCATCAACTCGTCTCAACCGGTTGAACCTGTGGTCACGCTGAATGCGGGCGTCGAGAATGACATGATGCTGGTGCGGGTCTGCGTCAGCCTTCCCGCGATGTTCCCCGGCATGGGCATCGCGCTTAACCTGCCGCTGGACAGCCACGGCGAATACGGTCTGGTTGCCCGAAGCGCGTTTGTTGTTGAACCGAGTTAAGGGAGATGGCCATGAAACTGCGCTCGTTCAGGCTGCCCCACGCTATCCGCCGCTTTTTGCGCAACGAGGAGGCTGCCCTTGTCGCCGAAGCGGTCATCGTGCTGCCCCTGCTGCTGTGGGCCTATATCGGGCTGTTTGTCTACTGGGACGCGTTTCGCTCGCTCAATACGGTGCAAAAGGCGGCCTATACAATCTCTGACATGATCTCACGTCAGCAGACCGGCATTGCGACCAGCTATGTGAACGGGGCGCACCGGGTGCTGGACTATCTGATTGATCAGGACCTGGCCACCACGATGCGGGTCACCTCGGTGTCCTACAGTGATACCAACAGCCGGTTTGAAGTGCACTGGTCGCGCACCACCAATCAACTGTCGATGCCCCCGCTGACCACAACCACGCTGCAGAACTACCTCAGCCAGATCCCGACCATGACTGCGGGTGACTATGTGGTGATCGTCGAGGTGACAGCCCCCTATCACCCCGTGTTCAACGTTGGCATGGCCGATCAGAAGTTCCACGAATTCATCGTGACCCGTCCGCGCTTTTTGCCGTGCATTCCGATGGACAACATCTCTTGTCCGGTCAGCTGAAACCGCAGCGCGCCAAAGTTTTGGCGCTGCGGCTTCGGTCACCAGATCTGTGCAAAAATGCTCAGATCCGCTGCTGAAATGGCGGGATCGCACATCTGGTGCAAAGGGCGCGGCGGAACTACCTTGGACGTATGAAGTTCAAGGAGACAAGCATGTCGATCCGTCCCGTTACAAGCGCCACGATTGCCCGTCCGACGATGGAAGGCGCAGGCGTTCACCTGCACCGCGGGTTCGGCTTTGGCCAGACCAGCGACACCGACCCGTTTTTGCTGTTTGACGATTTTCGCGGCGATGCGCCGCGCGATTACGTCAAGGGTTTCCCGTGGCACCCGCACCGCGGGATCGAGACGATCACCTATGTTCTGGCAGGCTCGGTCGATCATGGCGACAGTCTGGGCAACAAGGGCACGCTGAAAGGTGGCGATGTGCAATGGATGACCGCAGGGTCAGGCATTTTGCATCAGGAAATGCCGTTCGGCAACGCCAAGGGCCAGATGCACGGCTTTCAACTATGGGCCAATCTGCCCAAGGCCCTGAAGATGACCGCGCCGCGCTATCAGGACGTCAAGGGCCGCGATATTCCCGAAATCATGGACGATGACGGCACCGTGGTGAAGGTGATTGTCGGTGAGTTCTGGGGAAAGACCGGTCCGGTCGATGGGATTGCCGCTGATCCGCAATATCTGGACATTTTCGTCCCACCGGAAAAGCGCAAGACCTTCAAGGTTGACACAAGGCGCAACGCTTTTGCCTATGTGTTCGAAGGTGCTGGTAATTTCCGGGACGCCAGCCGCCCGCAAGGCGTTTTGCTGGAAAAGGAAGTCAAGGGCCAAGAGGTCAACATCCGCGATATGTCGGGCAACCGGACAGTCGTGACGTTCGGCGCAGGCGACGAAGTGACAGTGCAGGCTGGCCCGGACGGCGTGCGGTTCCTGCTGATATCCGGCGCGCCGATTCAGGAGCCTGTGGCCTGGCACGGCCCGATCGTGATGAACACCGATGCGGAAATTCGCCAGGCGATGGCCGAACTGCGCAACGGCACCTTCATCCGGCCCGCGCATTGACCGGGGCGGAATATAAAACGAGGCGGCACGGGCAACGCCGTGGCGCCTCGATTGAACCAGCGCAGGTAACGCGACGGCAACTCTGACGGCGTTGGCGCGCTGAATTGAAAACGGGGGACTCGGGCAAAGCCCTCGCCCGCCTCTGGCGAGCCGGGGGGGGGCGGGGGGGTGGGGCCCCCCCCCCCCCCCCCCCCCCCCCCCCCCAGTGCCGACGAATCAGACACAAA
>JBBRKS010000089.1:0-15221 GCA_038231775.1 Rhodobacterales bacterium
ACACGCCGAAAATCCTGATGCATTCAGGCATTGGCCCGGCAGCGCATTTGGCAGAGATGGGAATCGGCGTTGTGGCCGACCGTCCCGGCGTGGGTGCGAACCTGCAGGACCATCTGGAACTGTATCTGCAATTTTCAGCCGCCCAGCCGATCACGCTGTACAAATACTGGAACCTGTGGGGCAAGGCGCTGATCGGGGCGCAGTGGCTGTTCACCGGCAAGGGGTTGGGTGCGTCAAACCAGTTCGAAAGTTGTGGGTTCATCCGGTCGAAGGCCGGGGTGGAATATCCTGACATCCAGTACCATTTCCTGCCCATCGCGGTGCGCTATGACGGCAAGGTCAGCGCATCCGGTCACGGCTTTCAGGTCCACACCGGGCCGATGCGGTCAAAGTCGCGGGGCAGTGTCACCTTGCGCTCTGCCGATCCGCTGGCACCGCCGAAGATCCTGTTCAACTACATGTCCTCCCCCTCGGACTGGCAGGATTTTCGCACCACGGTCCGCCTGACGCGTGAGATTTTCGGGCAAGATGCGATGAAGCCCTATGTGAAGTCCGAAATTCAGCCCGGTGCTGGCGTACAATCAGACGCCGAACTGGACGATTTCATCCGCGATCATGTCGAAAGCGCTTATCACCCCTGCGGCACGTCGCGGATGGGGCGGCGCGATGATCCGATGGCGGTGGTGGACCCTGAATTGCGGGTGATCGGGGTAGACGGATTGCGCGTGGTTGACAGCTCGATCTTTCCGCAGGTCACCAATGGCAACCTGAATGGGCCGTCCATCATGACTGGCGAAAAGGCGGCCGATCATATCCTTGGCAAAGGAATGCTGGCGCGGTCAAATCAGGAACCGTGGATCGCTCCGAACTGGCGGACATCGCAGCGCTGACCTGTTGCCGGTTCAGGCCGCATCAGGCGCGGCTTCGGCTTGGGCGCGCAGCCGCTGGAACAGATTCTTCACGATGGTTTCGGCCTGAGTCGACTGTTCCTTGACGATGCGAGAGGTCAGCCCGTGCGAACGCAGCATGCCATTCCATGTCAGGCTGGTTTGCCCATCGGCGTCGGTTTGCGGCACAAGGTCCAGCGTGATCTTCACGCCGCCGCCGATCCGGTGCGACGCTTCGATATACAGCTGATAGGTGTCGCTGTCGGGGGTCTTGGTCAAAGCTATCTTGCCGGCGAGGTTCAGGCTTATGACGCCAATCTTGCGTTGCAGCGTGAAAGGGATGGTGTCACCCGCCTTTTCGCCGAAACTGCAGCCCTGTGGTGCCACTTTGGCCAAGACGCCGGCATCGCCCAGCAACAGCGCCACCGCATCGGGCGGGCAGTTGGTACGGATCATTCCATCAAGCTGCATCGCACAATTCCAATCTTTACGGCATTTGTGTTAACCAACGCACTTCGGCGTTACAAGCTGTCTGTGCTGCCCAACCGACCAAACGCGCCAAGCAATGGCAGAATGGCTAAGGTTGAGGCAACCGAACAGAGCAACATCAGCACGATAAGCGGCATTTCGCCTGACCCCGGCGGCAGGGCTGCGACGGCAAGGGCCGACAATGCGGCCCCTCCGCCAATCACGATGGCCCCGCCCAGTCCGGACGCCGTCCCCGCAAGCTCTGGTCGGACCGACAGCATCCCGGCATTGGCGTTGGGCAGCGCCATGCCGTTGCCGATGCCAAGGGCGACCATTGACCCGAAGAACACGCTTGGCCCCGAAACCCCGGCCCAGGTGGCCAGTGCCAGAACAGCCATGCCAAACGTCGTGACCATGGTTCCGGCCACCACCATCCGGTTCATCCCAAAGCGCATCGAATAGCGCCCGGCAAGGAAGTTGCCGCCCGCATAGCCAATGGCGGGCAGCGCAAAAGCCAGCCCGATGGCAGCCGGTTGCATGCCAAACACCACGGCCCCGACATAAGGTGCGCCCCCCAGAAAGGCGTAAAAGCAACCAGAGGCAAAGGTGGCCGCACCACAAAAGCTCCAGAATCGGGCAGAGGTCAGCAGGGTCGGGTAAAGTCGCACCTGTGCGGCAAAGCTGCGATGGGCGGGGATGGCCGTCTCTCCCAGATCTGCCCAGACAAGGGCTGTGACGACCAGTCCCAGAACCAGCAGCATCACGAAGTTGGACTGCCAGCCGAAGGATTCCTCTAACGCGCCGCCCAGAACCGGGCCGATCATTGGCACAAGGCTCATCCCCATGGTGACATAGCCGATCATCGAGGCGGCGCGTGGCCCGTCAACCATGTCACGCACCACAGCCCGGCTAAGGACCATGCCGACCGTCACCACCGCCTGCATCATGCGGAACGCAAGGAACACAGTGGCATTGGGGGCCAAAAGCGTGCCCAGCGTGGCGATCAGGAACACCACCAGTCCCACCAGCACCACGGGCCTGCGCCCAAAGCGGTCGCTGATCGGCCCGATCAGAACCTGAAGCACCGCCGACAACGCCAGATACAGCGACACCGCCAACTGCATCAGCCCATAAGGCGCGTTGAAATAGGCGGCCATCTGCGGCAGTGACGGCAGCATCAGGTTCAGCGTCAGGGCCGACAGCCCGGTCAAAAGCGTCAGGGTCACCAGACGCGGCGGGGTCTTGCGGTTTAGGAAAATGCTGTCGGGCAGGCGGCTTACCATTTGTGGAAGATGAAAAATCCACCCAAGGCGATGAAGGCGAAACCGATGGCCTGGCTCCACGTGATCGGCTCTTTCAGGTAGAGCGTTGAAAAGATCGCAAAGACCACCAGCGTGATGATCTCTTGGATCGACTTCAACTGGGCTGCGTTGAACACGGCGCTGCCGATCCGGTTGGCGGGCACCTGCAGCATGTATTCAAACAGCGCAATGCCCCAGCTGACAAGGATGACCGTCACCAGGGGCACTGCCTTGAAGCGCAGATGGCCGTACCAGGCGAAGGTCATGAAGACGTTGGACCCGATCAGCAGCAGGATGGTAAGAACGGGGGCGGGAATAGCGGGCATGGGAAGCTCTCGGTTTTACGACGGTTGGATAGCGCATCTCGGGCGGGAAGGGCAGGGGGCACACGGCGGCCCCGGCTGGGGGGCTTCCCGCCCCCCAGACCCCCCGCGGAGTATTTGCACCGGGTGAATGGAATGCGGGGAGTGGTGCTGCCGGTGGCAGCAGTGATCCTTCCGGGGATCGTTCCAGTGTGTTGCGGCCTTGCGCAACAATTTTGCTTTCGGCTGCGGCGCGGCACATCTATGTTGCGCGCACAGGGTCTGGTGAACAGGCTGAATGATCGGGGAGGGGCGGACCCTATGGACGTTCTGCACGAGCTTGAGACGCGGCGTGAGGCGGCGCGGGCGGGCGGTGGTCAGCGGCGCGTTGACGCACAGCACGGCAAGGGCAAGCTTACGGCGCGTGAGCGGGTGGAACTGCTGCTGGACGAGGGCTCATTCGAAGAGTTCGACATGTTCGTGGCGCACCGCTGCACCGATTTCGGCATGGAGGCGGATCGGCCTGCCGGTGACGGCGTGGTGACCGGATGGGGCACCGTCAACGGGCGCATGGTCTATGTGTTTTCGCAGGATTTCACGGTGTTCGGCGGGTCTTTGTCGGAAACCCATGCGCAAAAGATCTGCAAGATCATGGATATGGCGATTCAGAACGGCGCACCCGTTATAGGGATCAACGATTCCGGGGGGGCGCGGATTCAGGAAGGTGTGGCCTCTCTTGCAGGCTATGCCGAGGTGTTTCAGCGCAATATCCTCGCCTCTGGCGTCGTGCCGCAGATATCGCTGATCATGGGGCCTTGCGCTGGTGGCGCGGTTTATTCGCCGGCGATGACCGACTTTATCTTCATGGTGAAAGATTCCAGCTACATGTTCGTCACCGGGCCCGACGTGGTGAAAACTGTGACGAACGAGGTGGTCACGGCTGAAGAACTGGGCGGGGCTTCGACCCATACCAGAAAATCCTCGGTCGCGGATGGGGCCTATGAGAACGACCTTGAAATGCTGGCCGAAGCGCGGCGGTTGATCGACTTTCTGCCACTGAACAACCGCCAAAAGGCGCCGGTGCGGCCGTTTTTCGATGATCCGGCGCGGCTGGAGGCCAGTCTGGACACCCTGATCCCCGACAACCCCAACCAGCCCTATGACATGAAGGAACTGATCCTCAAGCTGGCCGACGAGGGCGATTTCTTTGAGATTCAGCGCGACTATGCGGCCAACATCATCACAGGTTTCATCCGGATCGAGGGGCAGTCGGTTGGGGTCGTGGCCAATCAGCCGATGGTGCTGGCCGGTTGTCTGGACATTGACGCGTCTCGCAAGGCGGCGCGGTTCGTGCGGTTCTGCGATGCGTTTGAAATTCCGATTCTGACGCTGGTTGATGTGCCGGGG
Source organism: Rhodobacterales bacterium (assembly GCA_038231775.1). GTDB lineage: Bacteria > Pseudomonadota > Alphaproteobacteria > Rhodobacterales > Rhodobacteraceae > Stagnihabitans. Next base: position 4,366 of record JBBRKS010000089.1, read on the forward strand.
TTCCTGCCCGGGGTGGCGCAGGAACTGGGCGGTGTCATCAAGCACGGCGCAAAACTGCTGTTTGCGTATGGTGAGGCGACGGTGCCCAAGGTCACGGTCATCACCCGCAAGGCCTACGGCGGAGCCTATGACGTGATGGCGTCCAAACACCTGCGTGGCGATTTCAACTATGCCTGGCCCACGGCAGAGATTGCGGTGATGGGGGCCAAGGGGGCGGTGGAAATCCTGTACCGGTCCGAACTGGGCGACAAGGACAAGATCGCAGCCCGGGTCAAAGACTATGAAACGCGGTTTGCCAACCCGTTTGTGGCCGCCGAAAAGGGCTTTATCGACGAGGTGATCCGCCCGCATTCAACCCGCAAACGCGTGGCCCGGGCCTTTGCGTCGTTGCGCGGCAAAAAGCTTTCCAACCCTTGGAAAAAACACGACAATATCCCGCTTTGACCTACCCTGGATGAACCTGATGCCGCGCTGGCTGTTTCTTTTGTGCCTGATCTTGCCGATGCCTTTAATGGCTGCGGATGTGCTTGTTTTGCCATCGGGCCAGACCGTCACCCTGTTGGACACCATCGCCAACATTCCGGGCAATGACGGGCTTGCGATGCGCTACCGTTTTTTGGCCCCGGCGATTGCCCGCGACGGCGGCACCATTGACGCCGAGACGGCGGGCAGCGATATGGATTGGCTGTGCAACACCTACGCCCTGCCGCGCCTGCCCAAAAACGGACCGCAACCGGCCGAGATCGTCATCTCGATGTCGGACCGGGACGTGCCTTTTGGCGAAGACCACCCCGAAGCAACGCAATTCTTCAACTCTTACAGCATCGAAGACGGCGTCTGCCACTGGGAGATCTTTTGAATGGCGCGCAGGTCCCACCCAAGAAAGTCTAGGCCATGCTGAAACATCGCGGTTTTCCCGGTCGTCTGCCGGGTTCTGATTTCCAGTTCGTCATCCGCCGCGCCAACATGAAGGAAGGCGCGACGAAACTGACCCGCCGCGAACGGTTTCGTGACCGCAAAAGCACGGATCGTTCGGCCGACGCCGGATTTATGGCGGCGCTTTGGCAGTATTTCGGCGAAGAACCGTTTGAGCGTGGCAATCTGGACGCAGGCCGCCTGTCATGGCTGTTCGGGCGCGAAGTGGTGCCCGCCGAAGATCCGTTCAACCCGGCCTCGTATGACGCGATGCTGAAAATCGACGCCGCCCGCGCCCGCGCCGCCTTTCCAGAGGTGTTTGCCGACGGCGCGCCGGATGCCTTGAGCGGCGCTGATGACGACTGGGACGAATAGGCATGGTTCCGCGCATGTCCCTGATGATTTGGCAAAAACCAGCGCAAGCCTTGATTGCATCGGTTTTGCCATTTGCAACTGTGCTGCGCCAACGGCACCTTTGCCTTGGGTTGGTGGTTCGCAGAGCCAGCACGCCCCTTCGTCCAGACTGTTACCCTTTCCTTCTTTCTTGGCCTGATCCTGATCGGATCGGGCCGTTTTTTTCGAACTCCTGTGCGAAACCCTGCCGGCTGGTCCATTTTGCCTTTGCCAAAGCTGCAAAAAGCGCAGATTCTGCGCCCACAAGTCACGACACACCAAACCAAACAAGAAACCAGAACAGAGGCAGTTCATCATGTACAAATCCTTCGCCGCAATGGCCCTATTTGCCACCCTCGCCCTTTCGGGCTGCATGGAAAATGGCGTTAACGCCAACTGCGCCGGCCTTGGCGCGGTCGGCGGTCTGGCCCTTGGGGCTGCAACCCACAACAACCTTGCGCAAAGCGCCATCGCTGGCGGCGTTGTTGGCGCCGTTGCCGGTGATCAGGGCTATTGCCACTGACACGCTGACCCGGTTGCGCTTTGGGCGCGCCGGGTCAACTTCTTCAAAGGCCATCCGGGCAAAGCCCCGGGTGGCCTTTTGTTTTGCGCCAGCCCCGGCAGAGGGACGCGCCGATAGGGGGGCCAGCCGATGTTCACCAAGATCCTGATCGCCAACCGGGGCGAAATTGCCTGCCGGGTGATCAAGACTGCCCGCAAGATGGGGATTGCGACGGTGGCCGTCTATTCCGACGCCGACCGGGGCGCGTTGCACGTCAAGATGGCGGATGAGGCGTATCACATCGGCCCTTCGCCCGCAGCGCAAAGCTACATCGTGATCGACAAGATCCTTGAGGCGGTGCGCGCCACCGGGGCGCAAGCCGTCCATCCCGGCTACGGCTTTTTGTCTGAAAACCGCGCCTTTGCTGCGGCATTGGAAGCCGAGGGCGTCGTCTTCATCGGCCCGCCGTCCTCTGCAATCGAACAGATGGGTGACAAGATCACCTCAAAGAAAATCGCCCAAGCCGCCGGGGTGTCCACGGTGCCCGGCCATATGGGCCTGATCGCCGACGCGGACGAGGCGGTGCTGATCGCAGCCCAGATCGGCTATCCGGTGATGATCAAGGCCAGTGCGGGCGGCGGCGGCAAAGGCATGCGCATCGCGTGGGATGCGGCCGAGGCGCGCGAAGGCTTCCAATCCTCAAAGAACGAGGCGGCGGCCAGCTTCGGGGATGACCGGATTTTCATCGAGAAATTCGTGATCCAACCGCGCCACATTGAAATTCAGGTCCTCGCCGATCAGCACGGCAACACCCTGTACCTGAACGAACGGGAATGCTCGATCCAGCGCCGCAATCAGAAAGTGATCGAAGAGGCACCCTCGCCGTTTCTGGATGCCGCGACCCGCAAGGCGATGGGCGAGCAGGCCTGCGCTTTGGCCAAAGCGGTCGGCTACACCTCTGCCGGGACGGTGGAATTCATCGTTGACGGCAATCGCAACTTCTTTTTCCTTGAGATGAACACCCGCTTGCAGGTTGAACACCCGGTCACCGAACTGATCACCGGCATCGACCTTGTGGAACAGATGATCCGCGTGGCGAACGGAGAAAAGTTGCCCTTCACCCAGGCCGATATCAAGATCAACGGATGGGCGATGGAAAGCAGGCTTTATGCCGAGGATCCGTACCGCAAATTCCTGCCCTCGATTGGCCGCCTGACCCGCTACCGTCCGCCCGTTGAAGGCCAAACCGAACGCGGCGGTATCGTAAGGAACGACACCGGCGTCTTTGAAGGCGGCGAAATCAGCATGTTCTACGACCCGATGATCGCCAAACTGTGCACCTGGGGTCCGACCCGCGCCGCCGCCATCGAAGAAATGCGTCTGGCCCTTGATACGTTTGAGGTGGAGGGCATCGGCCACAACCTGCCCTTTGTCGCCGCCGTCATGGACCACCCGCGCTTTATCTCTGGCGAAATCACCACTGCCTTCATCGCCGAAGAATACCCCGACGGTTTCAAGGGTGCTACCCTTGACGCTGACCTTTTGCACCGGGTTGCAGCCTCTGCCGCAGCCATGAACCGCGTTGCCGAAATCCGACGCACCCGGATTTCCGGCACGATGGACAATCACAAGCGCAAGGTCGGCGACGCTTGGGTTGTCGATGCCCAAGGCGAACAAATCCGCCTGACGATTGCCGCCGATCCCGAAGGCTCTACCGTCACCTTCGACGATGGCAGCCATCTGCGCGTCACCTCTGACTGGCTGCCCGGTCAGGCGCTGGCCCACCTGCTGGTTGACGGCACCCCGATCGTGATGAAAGTCGCCAAAATTCCGATGGGCTTCCGGCTGCGCCTGCGCGGGGCTGATCTGAAAGTGCTGGTCCGCACGCCGCGTGCCGCCGAACTGGCCCTGCACATGCTGGAAAAAGCGCCACCCGACACCTCAAAATACCTGCTGTGCCCGATGCCCGGCCTCTTGGTCAAAGTGACGGTGCAAGAGGGGGACGAGGTTCAGGAAGGCCAGACCCTCGCCACGGTCGAGGCGATGAAGATGGAAAACATCCTGAAGGCCGAGCGTTCCGGCACAATCAAGAAAATCCGCGCCACCCCCGGCACCTCACTGAAAGTCGACGAAATCATCCTTGAATTCGCCTGACCCTTTCAATCTGGTTCAAATAATCCAAGGGGGAGCCGGGGCGTGAAACCCCCCGGGTGCCTGCAACAGGAGACTACCGATGTCTGACGCGCTCAAAGCCTGGGAAGCCCTCGCCACCCACGACCTGAAAGGCAAATCGCCTGACACGTTGTCATGGCAAACCCTGGAAGGCATCACGGTCAAGCCGCTTTACACCGCCGAAGACACCGCAAACCTGCCCCATATGGGCGGCGTCCCCGGCATCGCCCCGTTCACGCGCGGTGTTCGCGCCACGATGTACGCTGGCCGGCCCTGGACAATCCGGCAATATGCGGGCTTTTCCACTGCCGAAGCGTCAAACGACTTTTACCGCAAAGCGCTTGCCGCTGGTCAGCAGGGCGTCTCGGTCGCCTTCGACCTTGCCACCCACCGCGGCTATGACAGCGATCACCCTCGGGTCGTGGGCGATGTTGGCAAAGCCGGTGTCGCGATTGACTCGGTCGAGGATATGAAGATCCTGTTCGATGGCATCCCTTTGGATAAAGTCAGCGTTTCCATGACGATGAACGGCGCGGTAATTCCGATCCTTGCCAGCTTCATCGTGGCGGGCGAAGAACAGGGCGTGCCCCGCACCGCCCTGTCCGGCACGATCCAGAACGACATCCTCAAAGAATTCATGGTGCGCAATACCTACATCTACCCGCCCGAACCCTCGATGCGCATCGTGGCCGATATCATCGCCTACACCGCGCGTGAGATGCCGAAGTTCAACTCGATTTCAATCTCGGGCTACCACATGCAAGAGGCGGGCGCGAACCTTGTGCAGGAACTGGGCTTCACCCTCGCCGACGGGCGCGAATATGTCCGCGTGGCCCTGGCGCGTGGCATGGCCATCGACGACTTTGCCCCCCGCCTGTCGTTCTTCTTCGCCATCGGCATGAATTTCTTCATGGAGGTTGCCAAACTGCGCGCCGCCAGACTGCTGTGGCACCGCATCATGACCGAATTTGGTGCCAAAAAGCCCGAAAGCCTGATGCTGCGCACCCATTGCCAGACTTCTGGCGTCTCACTCCAAGAAAAAGACCCCTACAACAACGTCATCCGCACCGCGTATGAGGCGATGGCGGCGGCGTTGGGCGGCACGCAATCCCTGCACACCAATTCGTTTGATGAAGCGATGGCGCTGCCGACCGAAGCCTCGGCCCGGATCGCCCGCAACACCCAACTGATCCTGCAGGAGGAAACCGGCATCACCCATGTCGCCGATCCGTTGGCGGGCAGTTACTACGTCGAATCCCTGACCGCCCAACTGGCTGAACAGGCATGGAAACTGATCGAAGAGGTTGAATCGCTTGGTGGCATGACCAAAGCCGTGGCCTCCGGGATGCCGAAACTGCGCATCGAAAACTCTGCCGCCCGCCGTCAGGCCCTGATTGACCGGGGGCAGGATGTGATCGTCGGCGTCAACAAATATCAGCCCCTGACGGATGACGCGGTCGATATCCGCTCGATCGACAACATTTCGGTGCGTGATGCCCAGATCGCCCGCCTGCACGCGACACGGGCTGCGCGCGATGAACCCGCCACCCAAGCCGCCCTCGCCGCTTTGGAACAGGCCGCCCGCAGCGATGCCAACCTGCTGGAGGCGGCCATTACCGCAGCCCGCGCCCGCGCCACCGTCGGTGAGATTTCGACCGCCATGGAAAACGTCTTCGGCCGCCACCGGGCCGAGGTTAAAACCCTCGCTGGTGTTTACGGTGCCGCCTATGACGGCGATGCCGGATTTCAGGCCATCCAGACCGACATTCGGGCGTTTGAGGCCGAAGAAGGCCGCCGCCCCCGGATGCTGGTGGTCAAAATGGGTCAAGACGGCCACGACCGGGGTGCGAAAATCATCGCCACCGCCTTCGCCGACATGGGCTTTGATGTTGATATGGGACCGCTGTTCCAGACGCCGGACGAGGCCGCGCAAGACGCCATCGACAACGATGTCCACGTCATCGGCATTTCTTCCCAAGCCGCAGGTCACATGACTCTAGCCCCCAAACTGATCGAGGCGCTGCATGCCAAAGGGGCGGGCGACATCCTCGTGATCTGCGGCGGCGTCATCCCCGCGCAAGACTACCAGTTCCTGTACGACAAAGGTGTCAAAGCGATCTTCGGCCCCGGCACCAATATCCCCAAAGCCGCCGCCGACATCCTGACCCTGATCCGGCAAAACCGGACTTAAGCCTTTCATTGGTCGATAAATATCCCACAGGGGTGCGGGGGTGTGAAACCCCCGCTCCTGGCGATGGGCCAAATCCCCCAGCCCACCGAACGAAAACGGCCCGCCAATCAGGCGGGCCGTTTGCAATAAGGGTGCGGCGACCTCAGGGAGGAGGTTGAGGTCGCCGCTGGTCCGGGGGCCCAGGGAGGAGGAGCGGGCCCGCGTACATCGTTGAAACACAAACCGAAATCTGCGCTTCGAATTCCGCGGCGACACCGGGAGGAGGTGGCATCGCCGCAATCACCTTGGCCCGGGAGGAGGTGGGCGCCGGTTATCTTCTGGGCCACTGCGCGAACGCATCTGCCCTGCATTGAAATGCGGCAACCTCAGGGAGGAGGTTGAGGTTGCCGCTGGTCCGGGGGCCCAAGGGAGGAGGAGAGGGCCCGCGTACATCTGTAAAACACAAACCTTGGTCTGCGTTTCAATCTTTGCAGCAGCACCCAAACCATACGGAGCGACTGTCCTTAGCCATTGCCCGGCGAACTGGTCAGGTAGCAGGCGAAACCAGGGGGCGGCAACCTCGGGGAGGAGGTCGAAGTTGCCGCCGGTCCGAGGGCCCAAGGGAGGAGGACTGGGCCACCGAAGTCTTTGTCTAAGGCCATCTTGCAGCCTGTCCCTTAAGGGACTGTGTAGAAAAGCGACGACACCAGGGAGGAGGACAGTATCGCCGCACTTGATCAGGGGCCTGCAGGGAGGAGTTTGCCGGCCATAACCAAGATTTAAACCTTGTAGGCGGCCTCGTAGGCCACTTCGACAATCGTCGACCGGTTCATGCCCAGATCGAACAGATCGCGGTCAGACAGGTTGCGCAGTTCAAACAGCGTCTCATTGTAGACGCGGCGACGCTCGATCATGTCCTTGACCACCTTGACGACGGCGAAGAAGCGATCAGAAAAGCTCACCTGAGCCGAGCGGGAAGAGTTCACATATGCCATTTTAAGCCTCACATTCTTTCCTTGGCGCCGATCCCTGTTTTTCGTCTCATCTCAGGTCCGTCGCTGTTAGGGCAAACATGGGGCAAATGCTGCACCTGCACAATACTCCCATCGTTCAAAGCCGCCATGCAGAAAACGCATGGCTGCACGTCACAAAAAAGTCATGTTAATCAAGATATTCGCTGAATTTTTGAGCGGTTGGTCAACTCAGTCTTGCCCTTTGCCAGAAAGCGGAACACCCTGCCGAAGCCTTGGGCGCAGGAGAAGCAAATGTCCCCGACACGCGAAACAGTGATTGCGCAGCTTGCCCGGATTCCAACGCCGACCGGCGGAAATCTGGTAAGTGATGACTTGATTCGGGCGCTGACGGTTGAGAGCGGAGTTGTGCGTTTCGTGATCGAAGCGCCCACACCCGATCAGGCGCGCGCCCTTGGCGCAGCGCATCACGCCGCCGAATCAGCGCTTCGGGCGTTACCGGGTGTCACGTCGGTGCAGGCGGTGATGACTGCACACGGGCCAGCCGCCAAACCGACAGCCGCCAAACCGACACCCGCCGAACCGCCGCCCGCATTGAAATTCGGCGGCCATGCCACACCCCATCAGGGCGGTCCGGCGCGGGTCACCGGCATTGACCGCATTCTGGCGATCGCCTCTGGCAAGGGCGGGGTCGGCAAATCCACCGTCGCCTCAAACCTCGCGGTCGCTTTGGCGCGGCAGGGCAGGCGGGTCGGCCTGTTGGATGCCGATATCTATGGGCCGAGCCAGCCGCGCATGATGGGCGTGTCCAAACGACCGGCCTCACCCGATGGCAAGATCATCGAGCCGTTGATCGCACACGGCGTCACCATGATGTCGATCGGTCTGATGCTGAAGGAAGACGAGGCTGTGATCTGGCGCGGCCCCATGCTGATGGGCGCGCTGCAACAGCTGATCAATCAGGTCGCGTGGGGGCGTTTGGATGTGCTGGTCATCGACCTGCCACCCGGTACGGGCGATGTGCAATTGACGCTTGCACAGCGCACCCATCTGACCGGCGCGATTGTCGTCTCCACACCTCAGGATGTCGCCCTGTTGGACGCCCGCAAGGCGCTGGATATGTTCACCAAGCTGAAAGTGCCGGTTCTGGGCCTGATCGAGAATATGTCGACTTATATCTGCCCGATCTGCGGCCACGAGGCGCATATCTTCGGCCACGGCGGTGTCGCGGCAGAGGCGCTGAAGCTGGACCTGCCGTTCCTTGGCGAATTGCCCCTGAACCTTGAGGTGCGCGTTGCAGGCGACGCCGGCACCCCGATTGCTGCGACCGACAGCCCCTTGGCCGAACCCTATCTGCGGCTGGCAAAACGTCTGATTGACGGTGGCATGGGCTGACCCGGGAAAACCCGCCACCATCGCAGCATTTCGCGGGTAATACCGTCATCGAACGCCGCATTGGCCCGGCGAGAATGGATTTGCGGGGGCAAATCAGGGGTAGAACCGCGATTCCCCGGGAAATCGTCCCACCAGCCCCACAACCACCTCATCAAACGCCATAGGTCCGTCACCAAGGCGACTCGTTGCATCACTTGGGGGTGATTCGGGGGCCATCGGCCAGTTTTGGCCGGGATTTTTCAACCATTTCGGCCATAAACCGCCATTTCACCCGATATGCCCGATTTTTAGGCAGATTTGCCGCCACACCTGCCACGAACCCGCTAAGCTAAATCTAGCGGAAATCGTCGCGACACCCACAACCCGTGGCATCGCACGCTCTACATCTTGCCCCTGTCCCGCTTTCAAAACAACAAGTGGGGGGATTTCCCGAAAAATCCCTTGAAATGGAGTACGGTCCCGGGCATACATAGTTTCAAGAGACGGGCAGTACTGAAGCGGGCAGACGACAAGCCCAAAATAAAAAAAGAGCCAGAGGCAGGTTCATACAGGCTTCCCCTCTCCAACAAGAAAATCGAATCCGACGCGTGGCGCGAGCAGACGTCTCCCCCAAGACGGCGCGTGCAGTTGGACGCCCAGCGATGGGACAGGCGGCGGACCCGGCAGTGGCAGCAGCTGGGTTCGCCGTGTTTTCTTTTACGCCCTTCGCAGGGCAAATCCAGCCCCTTCAAGGGCAAAGTGGCAGGAGGCCGCAAGGCCGTGGTGACAGAGACGTTCAGGGGCGAACACTACCCGAAGGTAGATGCCAAAGGCCGCGTGATGCTGCCTGCCCCGTTCCGTCATGTCTTTCAATCCGTTGATAAACCTGAAGAAGGCGCTGGCTTCCAGATGCTTTTGGTCTATGGCGGGTCGGACCGCAGCTATGTCGAAGGCTATTCGCAGGCCGGTGTCGAAGACCTGGAACGCCGCATGGCGCAGATCCCGTTTGGCACTGACGCCTATGATCTGGCCAATGCGATTTTCGTCGAGCAATCCATCCCGGTTGAAACGGACAAGGACGGTCGTTTCAGCCTGCCGCCGCAGGTGCGCGAAAAGTTGGGCCTGCCAAAGGACGAGGTTGAACTGGCTTTCATCGGGGCGCGCCATTCGTTCCGCATCTTCCACGCCGATGTCTACCGCGCCAAGCGCAAGGCAGAAATTCAGGCGCTTGAGGCCAAGTTGTTGCGCGGCGCTGACCCGCTGTCGCTGTTCTCCAGCACGGTCTAGGGGGGCATCGTGCAGACCAGCGGTCCCGCGCCCGATCGCAAGCCCCATATCCCCGTTTTGCTGCGCCCGTTGCTGGCGGCTGTTGCCCCCGTTTCCGGCGTCTGGCTGGACGGCACGTTTGGTGCGGGCGGCTATGCGCGCGGCTTGCTGGACGCGGGCGCTGCCAAACTGATCGGCATTGACCGCGACCCCCTTGCTCATCAGATGGCAGCCCCTTGGGTCGCGCAATACGGCGACCGTCTGCGGCTGGTTGAGGGCACCTTTTCCGCCCTTGATACCCTGGCAGGCGAACCGCTTGACGGCGTGGTCCTGGACCTTGGCATATCATCCATGCAGATCGACCAGCCCGAACGCGGCTTTTCGTTCCAGAAAGACGGCCCCCTTGATATGCGGATGAGCCAGCACGGCCCCTCTGCCGCCGATCTGGTCAACAAAGGCTCGGAATCAGAGATTGCCGATATCCTGTACCATTACGGCGAAGAACGCGCCTCGCGCCGCATCGCCCGCACGATTGTTGAGGTGCGCGCCAAGGCACCGTTTGAAACCACCCTGCAACTGGCAGAGGTGATTGCGCGCTGTCTGCCGCGCCCCAAACCCGGCCAAAGTCATCCGGCAACCCGCAGCTTTCAGGCCCTGCGCATCGCGGTCAATGCGGAATTTACTGAACTGGCCCAAGGCCTTGCCGCTGCCGAACGTGCGCTGAAACCCGGCGGGCTGATCGCTGTCGTCACCTTTCACAGCCTGGAAGACCGCATCGTCAAACGGTTTTTCCAACTCGCTTCGGGGGCGGAGTCCAACACCAACCGCTATGCCCCCGCCCGCGCTGAAACCACCGCCCGCTTTACCCTCTTGAACAAGCGCGCCATCGAAGCCGATGCGCAGGAGCTTGACGAAAACCCCCGCGCCCGGTCTGCCAAACTGCGTGTCGCCCGCCGCACCGAAGCCGCCCCGCAAGCCATCGCGATGGAGGATATCGACGTGCCTCTTGCCCCCAAACCCAACTCTGCCCGCAAAGGAGGCCGCTGAATGCGCCCGGTCCTTTTTCTGTTCTCGTTCATTGCCGTGCTGGGAC
>JBBRKS010000090.1:0-15038 GCA_038231775.1 Rhodobacterales bacterium
AGCGGGCGACGATATAGGCCACCGCCTGGTCATCGCTGTCGCCCGCCTGCAACCGGTCGCGCAGCAGCACGCGCAAGTCATGCGCCAGATCCGCGTCAGAATCGTCGATGCTTTCGTTGCGGCAGACCAGACAGCGCAAGCCCTGGCTCAGGGTGCGGGCGCGCGCCTCCATCGCGGGGTTGGGCAACACCTCATCCGGGCGCACGGCCCATGCGGGGGTGGCCAGTACGGCCAGTGTCAGCAGAACAAAGCGCTTCATTCGGCAGCCACGGCGACGGTACGGCGTGCGCCTGCGGCCAGACGAAAGCGGCGGTCTGATAGAGAAAGCACGCCGCCAAACGCCATCATCAACCCGCCAAGCCACAGCCAGTCGGCAAAGGGTTTCAGGTAGCTGCGCACCGCATAGCCGCCACCCTCTTGCGGGTCACCGACCACCAGATAGATGTCGCCGAAGATGCCGGGGCGGATGGCGGCCTCTGTCGTGGCCATGCCAGCGATGGGATAGGTGCGCTTGGCGGGGTGCATCACGGCAACCTCTGCCCCGCCCTTGGTCACCCGCATTTCGGCGACGCGGGCGGTGTAATTCGACCCGGCCTGATCGGACAGACCGATCAGTTGCACCTGATACGGGCCAAGGTCATAGCTTTCCCCGACTTTCAGCACACGGATATCTTCAACCGCCCAGGTGGTCAGGCTGACGATGCCGATGATTGCGACACCGAACCCGCCATGTGCCATCGCCCGGCCCCAGTCGGCACGCGGCAACCGGGTCAGGCGGCCCAGCCGTTGCGCCACAGAACCGCGACCGCAGCGTTGGCCCAGATCGACCGCGACGCCCGCGAGCAACCAGACCGCCAGTGCGATGCCAAGGGGGCCGAGGGTTGAAACGCCACCGGTCACCGCATAGGCCAGCAATGCTGCCGCGATGCTAAGCGCCAAGGCCCCGGCGAAGGGCTTCATCGCGCGGCCAAGTTCGGCGCGTTTCCACGGCAGCACCGCCCCGATCGGCAGAATGATCGCCAGTCCGATGGCAAAGGGCATGAAGGCGGCGTTGAAGAAGGGGGCACCGACCGACACGGCGCGGTTCCACAAAATCTCGGCAATCAGGGGCCAGATCGTGCCGATGAAAACGACAAAGCACGACACGGTCAGCAGCAGGTTGTTCAGCACCAGCCCGGTTTCCCGGCTGACGACGGCGAACACGCCCTTCGCCTCAAGACTTCCGGCGCGGAAAGCGAACAGGGTCAAAGCACCACCGACAAACACCGCAAGGATGGCCAGCACGAACATGCCGCGTGTCGGATCGCTTGCGAAAGCGTGAACCGAGGTGATCACGCCAGACCGCACGATAAAGGTGCCGACCAGTGAGAAGCCGAAGGCGAGGATCGACAGCAGCATCGTCCACGCCTTCAGGCTCTCGCGCTTTTCGACCACGATGGCAGAGTGCAGCAGTGCGGTCGCAATCAGCCATGGCATGAAGGACGCATTTTCAACCGGGTCCCAGAACCAAAAGCCGCCCCAGCCCAGTTCATAATAGGCCCAAAGCGATCCCATCGTGATGCCGATGGTCAAAAACAACCAGGCGGCCAGCGTCCAGGGCCGGACCCAGCGGCCCCAGGCGGCGTCCACGCGGCCCTCGATCAGGGCGGCGACAGCAAAGGCAAAGGCCATCGAAAGCCCGACATAGCCAAGATACAGGAACGGCGGATGGAACGCCAAGCCGGGGTCTTGCAGCAACGGGTTCATGTCGTGCCCGTTCATCGGCGGCGCTGCCAGCCGCAGAAACGGGTTTGAGGTCCACAGGATGAACGCCAGAAACGCCACCCCGACAGCGCCCTGCACCGACAACACACGTGCCTTCAGACGCTCGGGCAGTTGTCCGCCGAACCAATGCGCCGTGGCTCCGTAAAACGACAGCGCCAGCACCCACAACAAAAGGGAGCCTTCGTGGTTGCCCCACACTCCGGCCACTTTGTACAGCATGGGTTTGAGGGTGTGAGAGTTGTTGACCACCAGCCGCAAGCTGAAATCATCAGTGACAAAGGCATAGGTCAGGGAGGCAAAGCTGACCGCGATCAAAAGGAACTGCGCGGTGGCCGCTGGCCCCGCCACCGCCATCAGCACCGGATCACGGCGCTGCGCCCCGATCATCGGCAAAACCGCCTGCAGGCAGGCCACGACAAAGGCAAGGATCAGCGCGAAATGGCCAAGTTCAACGATCATGGAGGCGGCCTTTCGGGCTGTGCCGTGTGCTGGGTCAGACCATAGGGCGAAATCAGGACTTATCCAATGGGGTGCCGTCGGGCTGCGGCGCTGCGCCGCGACTTGTGACCACAGGCCCAAGCAGATTGCCGTGCGGTGCGCGTTTTGCCCTGCACTTTAACAGTAGACCAGACGATGGCTTGCCGGGATAGTGCGCCTCAGTTGAGGCGTGGCATAAGGGTAGGTAAAATGGCATCGGTAACTTTGATCGGGGCGCCGATTGACGCGGGCCAGCGTCGGGCGGGCTGTGTGATGGGGCCTGCCGCCTACCGGGTGGCCGGACTGGCCGGGGCGATTGCCGAACTGGGGCACGGCGTTTCGGATCAGGGCGATCTCGCCTTACCGGTGCTGCAGACGGCTGACTGCGCCAATCCGCTGGTGCACTCGCTGCCTGAGATTCTGGGCTGGACCAAGGTTTTGTCGGCCGCCGTGGTGGCCGCCTTGCAGAACGGCGCTTTGCCGATTGTGTTGGGGGGCGATCACTCGCTGGCTTTGGGAACGGTAGCTGGCGCTGCGACGCATGCGGGGGCTGTCGGGCGGCCCTTGTTCCTGCTGTGGCTGGATGCGCATTCGGATTTTCACACACCGCTGTCGACGACATCGGGCAATCTGCACGGCACGCCGGTCGCCTATATTGCCGGGCGGTCGGGGTTTGACGCCTTCCCGCCCTTCCCCGGCGTGATCCCGGCTGAACGGATTTGCCTGTACGGCATCAGGTCGGTGGACCCCGCCGAACACGCGGCCCTGCTGACCCATGACATCGCGATCAACGACATGCGCGTGCTGGACGAACGCGGCATCGTGGCCCCGTTGCGTGAGTTTCTGGCACAGGTGAAGGCGGCCAACGGCATGCTGCATGTGTCCTTGGATGTCGATTTCCTTGACCCCTCGATTGCGCCCGCTGTCGGCACCACGGTTCCGGGCGGCACCACCTTCCGCGAGGCGCATCTGGTGATGGAGTTGCTGCATGAATGCGGGCTGGTAACCTCGCTGGACCTTGTGGAACTGAACCCTTTTCTGGATGAGCGTGGCAAGACGGCCAAACTGATGGTCGATCTGGTAGGGTCATTGATGGGCCGCAAGGTGTTCGACCGCCCGACGCGGAGTTTCTGACGGCTTTTGCGTCTGCCTTCCAAAGCCGGGGGGCCAGCCCCCCGCACCCCCCGGAGTATTTGCGCCTGAATGAAGGGGAAAGGCTTTCCCTTGACCCGCCAAGCGCCTATCTTGATGCGATGAACGCACCCCTGATCGACCCATTTGCTCGCGCCATCAGCTATCTTCGCGTGTCAGTCACCGACCGCTGCGATTTTCGCTGTGCTTATTGCATGACCGAACATATGACATTCCTGCCCAAGGCGGAGTTGCTGAGTTTGGAGGAACTGGAGCGTTTGTGTTCGACCTTCATCCGCATGGGCGTGGAAAAGCTGCGCATCACCGGGGGGGAGCCTTTGGTGAGGAAGGGCATCCTGACCTTTTTTGAGGCGATGGGGCGGCAGTTGGGGGCGGGTCTGAAGGAACTGACAGTCACCACCAACGGCTCGCAATTGCGCAAATATGCCGCTGATCTGGCGGCTTGCGGCGTCAAGCGGATCAACGTGTCGGTCGATACGTTGGACGACAAGAAATTTGCCGAAATCACACGGTGGGGGCGTCTGGCGCAGGTGCTTGACGGGATTGCGGCGGCCAAAGAGGCGGGCCTGCGGGTCAAGATCAACGCTGTGGCGCTGAAGGGCTTCAACGAGGCCGAACTGTTCACGCTGGTTGACTGGTGTGCCCGCGATGGTCACGACCTGACCTTCATCGAGGTCATGCCGATGGGCGACATGGGCGAGGCGCAGCGGGTTGACCAATACTGGGCGCTGTCGGACCTGCGCGACCGTCTGGCCGAACGCTTCACCCTGATCGACCTTGCCGAACGCACCGGCGGCCCGGCCCGCTATATCCGTCTGGCCGAGACGGGACAGAAGATCGGCCTGATCACACCCCTGACCCACAATTTCTGCGAAAGCTGCAACCGGGTTCGGCTGACCTGCACCGGAGAGTTGTACATGTGCCTTGGCCAGGAAGACATGGCCGACCTGCGCGCGCCCTTGCGGGCGAGTGCGGATGACCGGGTGCTGGAAACGGCGATCCGGGGTGCGATTGCAAGAAAGCCGAAGGGGCATGATTTCGACTATTCACGCCAGAAAGTGAAGGGCCAGATGACCCGGCATATGAGCCACACCGGCGGGTGAGTTTTCGGCGATGAGCGTGGGGGGGCGGAGAGTCGGGGTAACCCCCGACCTACGGACATCGCTGGTAGGTCGGGGGTCACCCCGACTCTCCAGCGTCACACCCCAAACCCCAACGCCAGCAGCCCAAATCCCGCAGGCACGGCCTGCACGAACAGTATCCGCCGGCTGACCGTCGCAGCGCCGAAAATCCCGGCCACCAGCACCCAGATCAAAAAGAACACAGCCGCCGCCTTGCCCTCCCACAGCGACCAGAACAGTCCTGCGGCAAGCAAGCCATTGTACAGGCCCTGATTGGCGGCCATCACCTTGGTTGCCAAGGCAAATTCCGGCGTTGTCCCAAAGGCTTTCATCGCGCGCGGAGTTTGCCACAGGGCCATTTCCAGCACCATGATATAAAGGTGCAGCGCCCCGATCAGCGCTATGATCGCTGCGGCAATCATGCCGGCATCCGCGCCTCGACCATGCCCACATACCAGCTTGACCCGAACGGAATGACGTTATCATCAAAGTTATAGGCAGGGTGATGCACCATCGCGGTATCGCCATTTCCGACGAAAATATAGGCGCCGGGCCGTTCGTTCAGCATGAAGCTGAAATCCTCGGCCCCCATCAAAGGCGCCGTATCGGTGTCAACATTGGGTGAGATCGCCTTCGCCACTGCGGCGGCATAACCGGTATTCTCGACCGCATTCACCGTCACCGGATAGCCCCGGCGGTAGTCCACCTCGGCGCGCGCGCCCAAGGCCATGGCGGTGCCCTCACAAATCTCACGCAGCCGCGTTTCGACGAAATCCTGCACCGCGGCGTCCATCGTACGCACGGTGCCGCGCAGTTTGACGGTCTGGGGGATGACGTTGTGCGCCGGGCTGTCGGTTTCAACCACGCAGACAGAGACGACAACCTGCTTCAACGGATCGACATTGCGTGAGGCGATCGTCTGCAAGGCAAGGATCATGTGGCTGGCGACCACGACCGGATCAATACAATCATGCGGTTTGGCGGCATGACCGCCTTTGCCGGTGATCAGAATGTCAAACTGGTCGGCAGCGGCCATCATGGCACCCTCACGGATGGCAAACGCGCCGACCGGAATGCCGGGCATGTTGTGCATCCCGTAAACTTCCTGAATGCCAAACCGCTCCATCATGCCATCCGCCACCATCTCACGACCGCCACCGCCACCCTCTTCGGCGGGTTGAAAGATCAAAACAGCGGTGCCGTCGAAATTGCGCGTCTCGGCCAGATAGCGCGCAGCACCCAGCAGCATCGCGGTGTGCCCGTCATGGCCGCAGGCGTGCATCTTGCCGGGAACGGTCGAGGCATAGGCGACCCCGGTCTGCTCTTTGATCGGCAGCGCGTCCATGTCGGCACGCAACCCGATCACCCGGCCAGAGCCATCGGCCCGCCCCTTGATGACCGCGACAACTCCGGTGCGCCCGATGCCCTCAACCACCTCGTCACAGCCGAAACTGCGGCACAGATCGGCGACCTTTGCGGCCGTGCGGTGAACGTCGAACAGCAGTTCGGGGTGCATGTGGAAATCGCGGCGCCATTCGGTGATCTCTGGCAGCAGTTCGGCAAAGCGGTTCTTGACGGGCATGGGAAGACTCCTTTGACCCAAAGCATCCGCCAAAGCCGGACACGCGGCAAGCCCCTTCATTCAGGCCCAAATACTCCCGTCTTTGAAGGTTGGGGGGAGGTCCGCGAGGGGGCAGCAGGCCCCCTTCAGGCAGGGGGTGCGGGGGGCGGCGGCCCCCCGCTTGCCCTACAAAGTCGGCCCCGGCACCAACCGGCTGCCATCCGAAAACCGCGCCAGACGAAAGCGGGTCAGATCATGGCCCGGGTCCTGCCCTGCCACCAGATCCGCCACCACACGGCCCATGCCCGGCCCGATGCCAAAGCCGTGGCCGGACATTCCGGTGGCCACCACCAGCCCGGGAATGGCCGCCACCCGGTCCACCACCGGCACCAGATCGGGCAGCGTGTCGATCATGCCCGCCCAGGTGCGCTGCAGCACGGGGCGGCCGAGTTCGGGAAAAGCTGCTGCAAAATTATCCTGCACCTCGGCCAGCGCTTTCAGGTTCGGTGCCGGGTTCAGGATGCGCATCCGTTCAAACGGCGAAATCTCATCCCCCGTCCAGCGCCGCTTTGTGCCCCAGGCATCTGGGTAATCCTTGGGCGCTGCGGCGCGGAATTTGGTCGATTGGAAATCTTTGCGCAAGGTCGGCAAATAGGGAAAAAAGTTGCGAAACGCGTCGGGGCCGATGAAAAAATCATGCCGCGCACCGGGGGCGACGGTATAGCTGCCGTCCGCCCTGCGCCGAAACGCAAAGTGCGCGTCTGCGGCATTGCCGGCGAACACTTCTGGCAAGGGTTGCGTCTGCCCGACAGAGGCCAGAACCGACAGTTGCGGAATGTTCACCCCTTCGGCGCGCAGGAACAACGACGACCACGCCCCACCAGCCACCACGACCTGCGCGCAGCCGATCCGGCCCTGTTCGGTGTAAACGCCGCTGATCTGGCCGCCCTGCACATCGAGCCGCCGCACAGCGCAGTCTTCGACAATCACCGCACCGCGTGACACTGCCCCCTCTGCCATCCTGGGCACCGCGACCCAGGGTTCGGCGCGCGCATCCGATGCGGTCCACAACCCGCCCAGCCATTGCACGGTAGCGCCTTTCAGGAGGTCATAGACCTGCATCGCCGATTGCAGCCGCACATCCAGACCCAAAGCGCGGGCCTCGTTCATCCAAACCTCAAACCCTGACATCTCGTGATGTGTGCGGGCAAGGTACATGACTCCTTCCTGCCGAAAGCCAAGAGAGCGGCCGAATTCCTTGGACAATTGCCGCCAGATCGCCATGCTTTCCATCATGATCGGCAGTTCGGCCAGATCGCGGCCTTGCTGCCTGATCCAGCCCCAGTTGCGGCTGGATTGTTCGCCCGCAATGCGGCCCTTTTCGCACAAGGTGACGGAAAACCCGCGCTCGGCCAGAAACCATGCGGTCATCACACCGATCACACCGCCACCCAGCACCACGACATCGCACTGGGCCGGGGGTGGGCCGGGATAGCGCAAGGGGCTGGCGACAGTTATCGGGCCGATCACGTCAAATCCTCCAGCAGGCGGGCCATGAAGGTTTGACCTGATGCAAACTGCGACACCTCAAGATACTCGTCGGCCTGATGGGCCTGCGCAATATCGCCCGGTCCGCAGATGATGGCGGAATAGCCTGCCGCCTGAAAAAACCCCGCCTCGGTGCCATACGATACCACGCCGCCAGAGTTGGCGCCTGTCAGGCGGCGCACCAATGCCTCTGCCGCGCCGGACGGTTCGGGTTGCAGGCCGGGCACACGGAAAAACCGGTCAAGATGGACGCTCGCTTCGGGGCGGTGGGCATGGAGTTTGGCGTGCAGGGTCAGGGCTGCCGCTTCAAACTCTGCCGCCAGGACTTCGATGTCTTCGCCCGGCACCACGCGCATTTCAACCGCAAAGCGGCAGTCGGCGGCGGTGATGTTATGGGCGGTGCCGCCCGAGATCATGCCGATGTGCAGCGTGGTAAAGGGCGGATCAAAGCGGGCGGCGAGGGGGGTGGGCGCCACAGCCTGCAAGCTGGCATTGCGGTCATTGACCCATCCGATCAGCCGAGCGCCTTCCATGATCGCCGACACGCCATATGGCAAAAGGGACGAGTGCACCTCAAACCCCTTGACGTGCACCTGATACCCGGTGCCGCCCTTGTGGCCATGGATCGGCTGCATCCGGGACGGTTCGCCGATGATGGCGACACTGGCCTTGGGAAAGGCGGGCATCAGGGTGGACAGCATCGGTTCGGCCCCGGTGCAGCCCACCTCTTCATCATAAGACAGGGCCAGTTGCAGCGGGCGGCGCACGCCGTTTGTGTGCGCCTCAACCAAGGCCCAGACGGCCAGTGCCACAAACCCCTTCATGTCGCAGGTGCCGCGTCCGTACAGCCGGTCGTCGCGTTGGGTCAGGGTGAACGGGTCAGAGGTCCAGACTTGCCCATCGACCGGAACCACGTCGGAATGGCCCGACAGCACAACGCCGCCCGCAACCAGCGGCCCGGCATGGGCCAGAAGGGCGGCTTTGGTTCTATCGGCATTCCAGTGCCGTGTGGTGGGGATGTCATGGCTGGCAAGGTAGCCTTCCAGCCAGTCGATCAGGGCCAGATTGCTGTCCCGGCTGACGGTCGGACAGGCCACCAACTGCGCCAGAACCTCAATCGGTGTCAGAATCCTGACCATGCGTTACCCCTGTGTGTATTCGCTCGAACCCTCGTCCTCTGCCCGGCAAGTGTCAACATACGGCATTGTGCAGGACCGGGTCGTCATATTGTGCGATGGGCCGCAGGGTCACCCGGCAAGAATAAGGATTGATCGGGCGGACAAAATCGGGAAAGCTTGTGGCCAAGACCGGGTGACGCGGCAAAACCGTGCGCCATCTGCCAAAAAGAACAAAAACAACGACCTGGGGAGACCTATATGCCCGATGGGGGCGACGCCGTCCTGGATGTCCGGGGCCTTGTGACCGTGTTCCGCACCCGTGGGGGTGAGGTGCATGCCGTCAACGACGTCAGCTTCCATCTGCAGCGTGGTGAACTTTTGGGTGTTGTGGGCGAAAGTGGCTCTGGCAAGTCGGTTACCATGATGTCGCTGATCGGGCTTTTGCCGATGCCCCCGGCCGAGGTGCGCGGTGGCGAGGTCTGGATGGGCGGGCGCGATATCCTGAAAATCCCGGCGGAAGACCTGCGGCAGGTGCGCGGTGCCCGGATCGGCTTTGTGTTTCAGGACCCGATGACCAGCCTGAACCCGGTGTTTCAGGTCGGCTTTCAGATCATGGAGCCGCTGATCCGCCATATGGGCATGACCAAGGCGCAGGCGCGGGTGCGGGCGGCGGAATTGCTGGAGCTGGTCGGCATTCCCGATGCGGCAGCCCGGCTGGACAGCTATCCGCACCAGTTTTCCGGCGGCATGCGGCAGCGCGTGATGATTGCCATAGCACTCGCCTGCGACCCCGATGTCCTGATCGCGGATGAGCCGACCACCGCGCTGGATGTGACGATTCAGGCGCAGATCCTTGAGTTGATCAAGGAATTGCGCGTCAAGCTGGGCATGGCGATCATCTGGATCACCCATGATCTGGGCGTGATCGCCGGCATCGCCGACCGCGTGATGGTGATGTACGGCGGTCAGGTGGTCGAACATGGCCCGGTCAAGGCGCTGTTCGCCGACCCGCGCCATCCCTACACACGGGCGTTGTTGAAGACGGTGCCATCGTTGACCGGGCCGCGGGAGGCGCGCTTGCAGGTCATCGAAGGCCAGCCACCGATCATGATGCAAGCCCCGCAAAACTGCGCCTTTGCGCCGCGTTGTGCCCATGCCTTTGCCAGATGCGCGGTTGAAAACCCAAAGCGGCGGGCGGTTGACGGGCTTGCCTTGGGTCAGGGCCACGATGTCGCCTGCCATTGGGAGGTGTCGCTTGGGTGATCTTAGTCCGATAGGCGGATGTGACCGCGCTGCACGGCGGTCTTTCCCAGACCATCAGGGCCACGCGTCTGGTGATCTTGAAGGGGTGCGACATGCTTGACGCCACGCCGCCTCCGCTGGTTCAGGTGCGCGACCTGAAGATGTATTTCCCCATTCACACCGGCGTGCTGCGCCGTCATACCGGCGATGTGAAGGCGGTCGACGGGGTCAGCTTTGACATCATGCCGGGTGAGACTTTGGGTCTGGTCGGCGAATCCGGCTGTGGCAAGTCCACCGTGGGGCGTGCCCTGATCCGGCTGTATGAACCCACGGCGGGGTCAGTCACCATAGCGGGCGACGATATTCTGGCGCTCGCCCCCGAAGCCTTGCGCAAAAAGCGTCCGCAGATGCAGATGGTGTTTCAGGACCCGCAAGCCAGTCTGAACCCGCGCATTACGCTGGCCCAGATCATCGGCGAGCCGTTGATCGAACATTCCGGCCTGAACCCGACCGACCGGCTGGCGCGGATTTATCAGCTGATGGATCAGGTCGGCCTCAACCGCCGCTTTGCAAACCGCTATCCACATGAGATTTCCGGCGGCCAGCGGCCACGCATCGGGATTGCGCGGGCCCTGGCGCTGAACCCCAAGTTCATCGTCTGTGATGAACCGATTGCCGCACTTGATGTGTCGATTCAGGCGCAGGTGGTGAATTTGCTAGAGGATTTGCAGGACCGTCTTGGCCTGACCTATCTGTTCATCAGCCACGACCTTTCGATGGTGCGCCATATCGCCGACCGGGTGGCGGTGATGTATCTGGGCCGGATCGCGGAACTGTCGCCGCGTGATGCGCTGTACGCCCGCCCGCTGCATCCTTATGCCGAGGCGTTGTTGTCGGCGGTGCCAGAGCCGGACCCCGAACGCGACGTCTCGCGCAACCGCATCATCCTGAAAGGCGATGTCCCCTCACCCGCCAATCCGCCGAAAGGCTGCGCGTTTTGCACGCGCTGCCCCAAGGTCTTGGAAATCTGCCGCACAGACCGCCCGGCCCTGATAGAGGTTGAACCGGGCCGTCAGGTCGCCTGCCACCTTTTCCCGAACCACACCGCACCCGCGAAGCCAACGCCGGGCGGCACCACCCAACTGCAACAACACGGAGTGTAAGCTGATGAAACTGAAGACAACCCTTCTGGGGGCCGCAGCCATCCTGTCGATGGCCGGGGCCGCCTTTGCCGACCGCGGGTCGGATGGCCATGTGAACGTGCTGTACTGGCAGGCCCCCTCGGTCATGAACCCCTATCTGTCGGGCGGCACCAAGGACCTTGAAGCGTCCTCGCTTGTGTTGGAGCCGCTGGCTGGTTTTGACGAAAAGGGCGTGGTCTTTGCGCGTCTGGCCGTCGATGTGCCGACGGTGGAAAATGGCGGGGTGACCAAGGATCTGACCTCAATCACCTGGAAGCTGAAGCCGGGCATTCTGTGGGCGGATGGCACGCCGGTCACCTCGGCCGACGTCAAGTTCACCTATGATTATTGCAAGGCCCCAGATGGCGGCTGCGCGCAGGCGTCAAAGTTTGAAGGCGTGAAATCGGTGGAAACGCCGGATGCCGCGACCATCGTGATCACCTTCGATGCGCCCAAACCCAACCCCTATGTGTCCTTCGTTGGGGCAACGGCACCCGTTCTGCAGGCCGCACAATTTGCCAAATGCGTGGGCGCTGCCGCCCCGACCTGTACCGATGCCAACAACATGCCGATCGGCACCGGGCCGTTCAAGGTCACCTCGTTCAAGACCAATGACACGGTCGAACTGGAAGCCAACCCGAACTACCGCGACCCGGCCAAACCGGCCTTCGCGACCATGACGCTGAAGGGCGGCGGCGATGCCGAAGCAGCGGCTCGTGCGGTTATGGAAACCGGTGAGTTCGACTATGCCTGGAACACGCAAGTGAACCCGGAACTGCAAACCCAGATGGCGGCGGGCGGCAAGGGCCACTTCGTCAACGGCTTTGGCACCCTGACCGAACGTCTGGAAATGAACCTGACCGATCCGTCGGCTGATCTTTCGGCAGAAGAGCGGTCAACCGTCGCCCATCCGCACCCGATCCTCGGTGACGTGAATGTCAGGAAGGCGCTGTCGATGGCGATTGACCGTCAGGCGCTGGTCGATGTCGGCTACGGTACCGCTGGTATGCCGACCTGTAACATCGTTCCAGCACCCGAGGCCTTTGCCTCTGACAACGTGGACTGCATCAAGCAGGACATGGCCGGTGCCAAGGCGATGCTGGACGCGGCAGGCTGGAAGGCCGGCGCGGACGGCATCCGTGAAAAGGATGGCAAGAAGCTGCATCTGGTTTACCAGACAACGGTCAACCCGGTCCGTCAGGATTTCCAAAGCCTGATCAAGTCGTGGTGGACTGAACTGGGGGTCGATGTCGAACTGAAGTCGATTGACGCTTCGGTGTTCTTTGGCGGTGATGCGGGGTCGCCCGACACCTACCAGCACTTCTATGCTGACGTCGAAATGTTCGCCAACAACTTTGACGGCACCGATCCGGAAGCGTTCCTCGCGCAGTACAAGTGCGACAAGATCCCGTCCCCCAAGTCACAATGGCAGGGCGAGAACGTGCCGCGTTTCTGTGACGCAGCCTATGACAAGCTGGCAGATGAAATGTCGCAGACCGCTGACATGGCCAAGCGTGGCGAACTGGCCAAGAAGCTGAACGACATGGTCACCAAAGACGCCTATGCGACCGTCCCGCTGGTCGACCGTGGCCGTTTGTCGGCCGCCTCGAACACGCTGGGCGGCGTGGTGCTGAACGTCTGGGATTCCGAGCTGTGGAACGTGCAGGACTGGACCCGCATGAAGTGACGCGTCGGACGGGCCTTGATGCCCGTCCTGCCCTGTCCCGTCCGGCGTTTGTCCGGGCGGGACGTTGCCAAAACTGTAAACGTAGGTCGGGGGACACCCCGACTCTTCTGGTTCCCGGAGTCGGGGTATCCCCCGACCTACATCCCCGCGATATGATCTGAGGCGCCCATGCTGACTTACACGCTTCGCCGTCTGCTGTTGGCCATTCCGACGCTTTTGCTCATCTCTCTGGTGATCTTTTTGCTTGTGGACCTTGCCCCCGGCAGCCCGATGTCGGAAATTCCGATCACGGTGCCGCCCGAGGTCAAGCTGAAGATGATGGCCGCGATGGGGGCCGATCAGCCGGTTTTTGTGCGCTATCTGTTGTGGCTGCGGCAGTTCTTCTGGGTTGAACCGGTGCATCAGTTCGACCTGTTCTTTGGCACCCATATCGTCGAAGGCCAGCAGCGCATCATCTCGTACCAGACCCGTGGCCCGGTGTTCACCGTGATCGGCGAGCGTATTCCCCAGACCCTGACGGTGATCGGCACCGCCTATCTGGTCGGTGTGCTGATCGCGGTGCCGATCGGGATTTATTCGGCCTACAAGCAATACTCATGGTTTGACCAGCTTGGCACCTTTGTCGCCATGCTGGGCTATTCGGTGCCGACCTTCTTTACCGGGGTCTTGTTGATCGTGATTTTCTCGATCTGGCTGAAATGGTTTCCGTCAATCTACAACACCTCTTTGAAGGTCACCGATTTTGCCAGCCTGATTCAACAAATCCGCCAGATGGCCTTGCCGGTCATGGTCTTGGCCCTGTTCAACGCGGCTGAGATCAGCCGGTACACACGGTCTTCCATGCTGGAAAACCTTGGGCAGGATTACGTCCGCACCGCCCGCGCCAAGGGCATGGGAGAGCGCACCGTGGTGCTGAAACACGTGCTGCGCAATTCGCTGATCCCGGTGGTGACAGTGATTGCATTGGGGATACCGGGCATCTTTGGCGGGGCGATCATCACCGAGAATGTCTTCAAGGTGAACGGCATTGGTGCAGCCCTGATCGGGGCCATCCATGCCAATGATCTGCCGATGGTGCAGACCCTGACCTTTATCTTTGCCGTGCTGATTGTCGCCTTCAACCTTATCGCCGATATATTGTACGGCGTGCTTGACCCGAGGATCCGCTATGACTGATGTGATAGGTGCTGTCCCGATGGTCGAAAAGCTGGCCCCGCCGCGCAGCCAGTCCCGCGACATCTGGGATCAGTTCAAGACTCACAAAGGGGCGATGACCGGGCTGGTCGTGTTGTGCGTGTTGATGACGGCGATCCTGATCGGACCGTTTTTGTGGACGCTGGACCCGGCCTATGTGGATTCCAACGCGGCCAAGATGATGCTGGGCCGCAACAAGCCGCCGACATGGGCGCATCCGATGGGCACTGACCAATTGGCGCGCGACATGCTGGCGCGGATGCTGGCGGGCGGGCGGATATCCTTGGCGGTCGGCGCGGTGGCCATGCTGATCTCGGTCGTTCTGGGCACGGCGATTGGCGTGCTGTCGGGCTATTACAAACGGCTGGACGGCATCCTGATGCGGCTGACCGACCTGTTTCTGGCGCTGCCGCTGCTGCCCCTGTTGCTGGTGATGATGATGCTGTTTGGCGATGCGGTGCGCAAAGTGGTAGGGCCAGAGGGCGGGACGTTCCTTTTGATCGTGTTTGCCATCGGGCTGACCAGCTGGATGTCGGCGGCCCGCATCGTGCGCGGCCAGGTTCTGGCGCTGAAAGAGCGTGAGTTTGTGCTGGCCGCCCGGTCAATCGGCACGCCAAACCTGCGGCTGATCATCCGGCACATCCTGCCCAACGTGATCTCTCCGGTCATGGTGGCGGCGACTTTGGGGATTGCCAATGCGATCATCACCGAAAGTGTGTTGAGCTTTCTGGGCCTTGGCTTTCCGCCCGATTTTCCGACCTGGGGGCGGCTGTTGTATGACGGGGTGGATTACATGCAACTGTATCCCAGCCGTGTGGTGATTCCGGGCCTTGCGATATCGCTGACCGTGCTGTCGGTGAACTATATCGGCGACGGGTTGCGCGATGCTTTGGACCCGCGGATTCGCGGACGGTGAGAAGAGGGGGGGGGGTGCAACACCCCCCCCCCCCCGGGCGGTTGATGGTCAAACAAAAGTGGGGGGGTTGGCGGGGG
>JBBRKS010000091.1:0-14941 GCA_038231775.1 Rhodobacterales bacterium
AGCGGTCGTCGGTTGACCCCAGCGTGATCACGGTTTTCAAGGCGGGCGGCTGCAGGGCTGCGATCTGCAGGCCGTTAAACCCGCTCCACGAGATGCCGATCATCGCGACCTGACCATCGCACCAGTCTTGTGCGGCAAGATAGGCTATGGCATCGCAGCCGTCCTGCTGTTCGGTCGGGCTGTATTCGTCGGACAGCATCCCCTCACTGTCGCCCATGCCGCGAATATCAAGGCGGATGCAGGCGTATCCGTGCCCTGCAAGGTACATATGGATGCCCTGATCGCGGGTGCGGGTGCCGTCGCGCTTGCGGTAGGGCAGGTATTCCAGCACCGCAGGGACCGGGCCAGCCCCTTCAGGCAGCCAGGCTTTCGCAGATAGGATCGTGCCATCGGGCAGCGGGATTGGCAGGCTTTCAACCACGCGCACCGGGTAGGGAAAGCTGGTTATTTCCGTCATGTGGCACCAAATTTGTCGGCAAAGAAATCAATACAGACGTTGCGCGCCATCTCGGCCGGCATCGAGGGCGGGTCGATGCAATGCTGCAGGCTAAGGCCATCGACCAGACTGATGAACGTGCGCGCCGTCATATCGGCGTCGATCACGCTGCCCGAAGCTGCGGCACGTTCAGAAATCACGTCGACCACCATTGCCACGTAAACCGCATATTGGCGGCGGTGCTCTTGTGTCAGTTCGGGTGTGTTAGAGATCGCCCCCCACATGGTCAGCCAGACGTTCAGCGCTGGCCGGTTGAAGTATTTCGGATCACACAGCACGTCGATCAGCGCTGTCAACCGTGAGGTGCCGGGCGGCAATGTCGCAAGGTTCGGGATGGTTTGCACGTAAAGATGGGCGTAGGCGGCGGCCAGCAGACCCGACATGCCCCCGAAATGGTGCGTGACAAGGCCGCGTGACACGCCAGCCCGGGCACAGACCCGGTCAACGGTAAAGGCCGACAGGCCGCCATCGGCCATGCAGGCCAAAGCCGCCTCGATCAGCGCGAGGCGGCGGTCAGCGGCGGCAAGGCGGGTAAAGCGGGGCGGCGGTTTGGTCATGGCGCAAGGCTAGTGCTTGGTGAGGAAAAGGGGAATCCGGTATTTCCATAAAATGACACGCCGCTGACGAAAAGGGATCGGGAGGGGGGGCTGTCACAAAGGCCGATGATCCGTGTGGCGATCTGGTGGTGGATGTGGATGGGGTTTGGCCGGGCAGGGGTTGTGCCTGCGGCATCCCGCGTTGGCCGCGGTTGCGTGTCACGGTTGAGATGCAACAGGGGTGCGGGGTTTGGCCGTGCGGTTCTGCCAGCAGCCCGAATTGGTGATGGTTTCGTATCAGGGCTGCGCTGCCAACAGGGGGGATATGCCTTGCGAGCGTCCCCTACAACATCCCGCGCCCGGCGAGGTTGCGCATCAGGGCCGCGGTGCCGAAGGTCCAGAGTGGTGCCTCGGTTGACAGGCGCACGGTGTTGGACAGTGCGCCAAGGGTGGCGGTGGCGATGGTGACCAGATCGCCGATGTGGTGGGTAAAGCCGTAGCCTGCGCCGTCGCGGTCCTGCACCGGGGCGAACATCGTGCCGCAATACAGCATGAAGCCGTCGGGATATTGGTGATGGGTGCCCATGGTCTGTGCCACCAGATCAACCGGGTCGCGGCTGATTTCGGCCATAGACGACTGGCCCTGCAGGTCGAACCCATCCTCGCCCTTGACCGTCAGGGTCAGGGTCATCTGGCGCACATCGTCCATGGTAAAGCTGTCGTCAAACAGGCGGATCATCGGGCCGATGGCGGCAGAGGCGTTGTTGTCCTTGGCCTTGCCCAGCAGCAGGGCAGAGCGCCCCTCGACATCGCGCAGGTTGACGTCGTTGCCCAGCGTGGCCCCCAGAACCTGACCCCTGGAGTTGACCGCAAGCACCACCTCTGGTTCGGGGTTGTTCCAGTGGGAAATCGGGTGCAGGCCGATTGAGGCACCGTGGCCGACCGACGCCATGGGCGGGCATTTTGAGAAAACCTCGGCGTCCGGGCCGATGCCAACCTCAAGATACTGCGACCACAGGCCTTCGATCAGCAGAACGCGCTTGACCTCGGCCGCCTCGGGCGAACCGGGGCGCAGGTTGTTCAGCGAGGTGCCCAGCACTTCGGCAATGCGCGCCCGGATGCCTGCGGCGCGTGAGGCATCGCCAGCGGCACGTTCCTCGATCACGCGTTCAACCATCGAGCGGGCAAAGGTCACCCCGCAGGCCTTGATCGCCTGCAGATCGGCTGGGGAAAGAAGCCGGGTTGTTTCGGTAGCAGGTTCGATGGAGGCGGCGGAAAGGTCGTCAAACGTGCCGATGGCGCGGCCTTCGACCGATGCCAGATGGGCAAGCGGGTCTGGCAGTTCCAGCAAGTCGCGCATCGTGGGGGCGGCTTTGCAGGTGATGTCATAAAAGGTATCGCCGCGCAGATGGGCGAGCGCCGGGCCTGTGCCTTTCAGCCAGACCCGTGTGACGCAGGTGCCTTGGGATTGGGTCATCGAACGCTCCTTTTCGGTTTGGGGCAGGCTAGGCGGGTGGGCGGGCTTAGGGAAGGGGGAATGCAGGGCGCAGTGCAATCGGGGCGGAAGGGGTGCGTCGGGTTTGGGCCAAGGTTTGCGGGGTGGCGGGTGGTGTTGAATTGGGCCCGGGTCCCTGAACGGGCCACAGAGCGGGGGCCAGCCCCCGCACCCCCGGGATATTTGCGGACCAATGAAAGACAAAAGGGGGCGGGTTTTTGGGATGGCGGTGGTTGGCTGAGGTTAAGCGGGGCGGGCGGGCGTGGTTGGCGGGTGTGGCGATGGTGGGTGAGGTTCTGTGGGGCGCGGTTTGGTTGGGCCCGGTTTGGTTGGGTGGGGGTGGCATGTGTCGTGGTGGTCGTGGCGCCCCATACTTCAGGCCCACCCCGCACCTGCCTGATCCGCAGGCTTTGACTCAACCACAGCGCGATCCGGGTGTGTCGTGGCTTTGCGACAAAGCGCCGTTTTGCGGCACAGACCGGCTTTGCCGACGAAAATCACCAATCCGTGCGTTTTGCTTTGTAACAGCGCAGTTGACAGTCCTGTGGGTGCAAGGCGTATGGTTCGGGCAGGGCGGCCTTTGAACCTGTCACAAATCTGTTATGTGGCAGGACTAGGACGATCCATCATGAACGGGGCTGGTCAACGAGCCCCGGTCTAAATCCGCGTAAAGCGGAACAACATAGGGAGACTGCACGTGACCAACACCAAGACCATCAGCCGCCGTGGCTTTATGAAGACCACGGCCGCAGGCGTGGGGGCACTGGCTGCTCCGGCGCTGATTTCCTCAAAGGCGCTGGCCTCTTCGGGCGAGCTGAACTTTACCGGCTGGGCCGGCTATCCGACCTTTGCCACCGACGTGTTCCCGGCTTTCGAAAAGGCCACCGGCATCAAGGTGAACTTCACCGAACAGCCCGATCAGGACACCATGTTCGCCCAGGCAAAAGTGGCGATCCAGGCTGGCGGCATCGACATGATCGAGCCGACACTGGACCGTTGGGGTGGCTGGAATTCCAACGGCCTTCTGGCCGCATGGGACCCGGCCAAGCTGGCCATGGACAATTATCTGCCGGGTCTGGCGGATGGCAACGCGGGCACGCGTTCGCATGACGCGGCAGGTGCTTTGTTCTATGTCCCGTCCAACTGGGGCACCGAGGCGCTGGTCTACAAGAAAGACGAAGCCAAGCTGGGCGACCCCGCCTCACTCGGTGCCTTGTTCAGCGCTGACAACAAGGTCGTGCTGCGTCCGCACTCGGCTTTGGCCGCGATGGGCCGCTATCTTGACGCGCAAGGCAAACTGCCCTTCCCATGGTTGGACGGCTACTCTGACATGGGCAAGATGGTTCAGCTTTGGGACATCGCTTTGGCCGAAGCCGTCAAGGCCAAGCCGAATGTCGTGCAGTTCTGGTCGGGCGAAAACGAGGCGAATGCAGGCTTTGTCGCAAACGGTGCGACCGTGGGCCTGTGCTGGGATTCGACCGGCTACAACCTGCGCAATGACGGCTACGGCTATGCCGCCCCGACCGAGGGTGCCTTCGCCTGGCATCAGGGCTTCGTGATGATGAAGAACGCAGCCAACGTCGATCAGGCGCACGAACTGGCCAAGTGGGTTTCGACCGCCGAAGGTGCGGCCCTGTGGGCTTCCGCCTTCTCGGCCAACCCGGTTGGCAAGGGCGCTGCCGACAAGATGAACCCGGACGTGTCGACCTACTACAACTCGGCCTTCGACGACGCCAAGCTGGCCGCTTTGTGGTGGTGGCCCGACCAGTCGGCAGAGTTCATCGCCAAGCGTGGCGAATACGCTGACAAGTACAAGGCGTCCTGATCAACGCCTGATTGCCAAGCTCGCCGGGTCCTGTTGGGCCCGGCGCGTTTGTTTTGGGCACACCGCCCATTCTGCGCCCGGACTGCGCCAATCAGGGCTTGCGCCCTGGTTCTATCCAATTGCAGAGGGCGCAAGCCGTGCTAGGGTTGCTGCGGCGTCAGGTTTGGCGACCATAAAATCAATAAGACGACAACAGGGGGAAGACGGTCCGATGAGTGCGGGGATTGATCTTGATGACGTGTGCTGCGATTTTGGCAAATTTCGCGCAGTTGACCATGTGAATGTGAACATCCAGCCCGGAGAGTTCTTTTCTTTCCTTGGGCCGTCGGGCTGTGGCAAGACCACGATCCTTCGGATGATTTCAGGCTTTACAGAACCCACCGAGGGCGCGGTGCGCATCGGTGGCAAGGACATGCGCGGCCAGCGCCCCAACCAGAGGCCCACCGCGCTGATCTTTCAGAACCTCGCCTTGTTCCCGCTGATGCCGATCTGGGAAAACATCGCTTTCGGGCTTGAGGTGCGCGGTGTCGACAAAGCCAAACGCAGGGCGCGGGCTGAGGAATTGCTGGCACTGGTCGATTTGCATGACAGTGCCGACAAGATGGTCAGCCAGTTGTCGGGCGGCCAGAAGCAACGTGTGGCGATTGCGCGCGCTTTGGCCGTCGAACCCTCGGTCATGCTGCTGGATGAGCCGTTGTCGGCGTTGGACCTGAAGCTGCGCCAGCATATGCGCGCCGAACTGCGCGCCATTCAAAAGCGCACCGGCGTGACCTTTGTCTACATCACCCATGATCAGGGTGAAGCGTTGGCGATGTCTGACCGCGTTGGTGTGATGAGCCAAGGCCGCTTGCAACAGGTCGCCAACCCGCGTGACATCTACAACAACCCGGTCAACGGGTTTGTGGCGTCATTTGTCGGCGAAAACAACATCCTGAAAGGCGATGTGCAAAACGTGGCCGACGGGATGGCCAGCTTTGCCACCGCAATCGGAACCTTCCGCGCCCGTCTGCCGGGGGCTGCGGGCAAGCTGTATGTGCGGCCGGAACACATGGTCCTGCAAGCGATGCCAGGGGCCGAAAATTCGGTTCCGGTGACGCTGACCGAAGTGGCGTTTGAGGGCAACTTCATCTCTGTCCACGCCGTCACCGAAAATGGCACCAATCTGGTCGCCGAACTGCGCAACGACGGGTCGGCGTCGATCCCGGCAGCCGGGTCGCAGATGCACATGGCATTTGACGCGCGCAACTCGTCGATCCTGCCCGACAGCGCCACTGCGGGGGGCTGACCGATGAATGACCTTCTGCGCCGTTACGGCACCGGTCTGACCTGGACATTCATCGGTCTGACCTTTTTCTGGCTGGTCATTCTGGTGATCCTGCCCGACTTCAAACTGCTGGAAAGCTCTTTCCGGCCTTATCTGCCAGTGGTGGATGTGGGCGGACCGAAGGACGTCTATTCGCTGAACAATTACGGGCAGATTTTCGGGAATGAGGTCGATTTCTCGTTCTTCGGCCTTCATTTCATGCTGGCGGCCCGGGTCAAGGTGTTCGTGCTGACGATCTTTTATTCCGGCGTGGTGACCCTGATCACCTTCATCCTCGCCTATCCGTTGTCGTTCTACCTCGCCAAGGTCGTCAGCCCGAAATCGCTGCCGACGCTGTTTTTGCTGCTGTTCGTGCCCTTGTGGGTGTCAGAGGTGCTGCGGTCGTTTGCGTGGTACATCATCCTGACCCTGAAAGGCCCGTTGAATGCGGCCCTGATGGCGCTGGGCATCATCTCAAAGGAAATCCGCTGGATAGACGGTTATAGCCCGGTGGTGGTGACGCTGGTCTACACCTATGTGCTGTTCATGCTGTTCCCGCTGTACAATGCGATGCAATCGCTGGACAGCAACCAGATCGAGGCGGCGGATGACCTTGGCGCACCGTGGTGGCGCATCCATTGGCGCGTGATCCTGCCGCATGCCAAACCGGGCATCGCGTCGGGTGCTGTCATGGTGTTCATGCTGTCGGCGGGGTCTTTGCTGGTGCCGGCCATCATCAACTCGACCACTGGCAACTGGTTCACCCAGACCATTCAGGGCATCATGCTGGAGGGGCAGGACTGGAACGCAGGTGCTGCCTTTGCCTTCATGCTTTTGTTGTTCTGCACGATCACGGTGTCGCTGGCCATGCGGGTCTTCCGCGTCAAACTTTCCGACATCGCGAAATAGGGGGCACAGGATCATGCAAAACAACCGCAGACTTTTGGGCCATCTGTATATGGCGCTGTTTCTGATCTACCTGCTGGTGCCTTTGGCTGTGATGTCGGGGGCTGCGTTCAATGCCAGCAAACTGCCAACGGTGATCCCGTGGAAGGGCTGGACCGATCAGTGGTTCATCGCGTTGTACAACGACAACCGCATCTGGACTGCGTTTGGCAACACGCTGCTGGTCGCAATTGCGGTGGTGGTGATTGCGGTTCCGGTGGGGACGGCGGGGGCCATTCTGGTCAACTCGATCTCGGGCCGGGTTCGCGCCATCCTGTACGGCATGATGGTCGCGCCCATTCTGGTGCCCGGCGTGGTGATCGGCATTTCCACACTACTTTTCTGGCACCAGTTTTCGGTAGGGTCGGGCCTGCATTTGTCGGTGCTGGGGCAGGTCAGCTACATTGCGTCCTTCGTCACCCTTTTGGTGCTGGCGCGGCTGCAAAGCTTTGATCAGGGTCTGGAAGAGGCCGCATTGGACCTTGGCGCAAGCCACGGTCAGGTCATGCGCCGCATCCTGTTGCCGCATCTGTACCCGGCCTTGGGGGCAGGGGCGGCGGTGTCGTTCTTTCAGTCGATCGAAAACTTCAACGTCACCCTGTTCACAAGGGGCGGGGCCGATACGTTGACGGTCTATGTGTTCTCTAAGGTGCGCTCTGGCATCACGCCAACGATCAACGCGCTGGCCTTGCTGCTGATCATGGTCACGCTGGTGTTGGCGGTCTGGTACGAGGTGAACCGCCGCCGCAATGCCAGGATCGAGGCGATCCGCGAGGCAGAAGGCCGCCGTGCCGAGGATGCCGAACTGGTCGCCACCTGAAC
This sequence comes from Rhodobacterales bacterium, assembly GCA_038231775.1. Taxonomy (GTDB): domain Bacteria; phylum Pseudomonadota; class Alphaproteobacteria; order Rhodobacterales; family Rhodobacteraceae; genus Stagnihabitans. The sequence continues at coordinate 7,423 of JBBRKS010000091.1, forward strand.
GAAAGCGCAGACCACAAAGACAAAAGGGGGGGGCAGCGATGCCCTCCCTTACCGTTTGGTGATTTCATTCTGGTCTAAATATTCCCGCCGGAGGCACGATTTTTCTGCGAAAAATCAAACCGCGTCCCCAAGCACCACCCCTGATTTTTCGCAGAAAAATCGTGGTCGCAAGGCGGCTTTCTCATGCCGTGCGGGTTGGCGTACGGCTTTCAAACCAGCGAAACAACAGCACGATAACCCCGGTGATCAACATGTAAACCACGGCCAGCAACAGCAAGGGTTCGTAGATGATGAAGGTGTCCTGCCGGACCCGTCCGGTGACGGCATAGATGTCCATGATGGTGATGGTTGATACCAAGGGCGTGGATTTCAGTTGCGACACCGTCTCACCACCCAAAGTCGGCAGCACGCGTTGCAGCGCCTGAGGCAGCCAGACGCGGCGGAACAGGGTGAAGGGCGGCATGCCCATCGACTTTGCCGCCTCAAGCTGGCCGTGCGGTACGCCTTTGAACGCGCCGCGCATCACCTCGCCCTCATACCCTGCGACCGACAGCGACAACGCCACCACCGCGTAAGGCCAAGCCTGCCGCAGATAGGGCCACAGCGACGAATCCTTGATCCACGGGATCGACGGGAACAGCGATCCCAAGCCGTAATACAACAGCCACAATTGCATCAGCAGGGGCGTTCCGCGCACCACAGTGCAGAATACCCGCGCCGGGGCGGCCAGATACCAGGGGCCCGCCGCCTGCGCCAGACCGATCGGAATGGCCAGCAGCATGCCCACGGTCATCGTCACCACCAGTATCCAGATCGTGCGCCAGATGCCTTGCAGGATCAGCGCCTGATACTTGGGTTGCGCCAGCCACGTCCAGTTCAACGACCAGACACACCATGTGACCAAAGCTGCCGCGAGCAGGATCAGCACAATCCGGTGTGGTTGCAGGAAAGCCTTCATCCGCCCCTCACATCACGTTGACCGCGCCGCGCCCATTTCTCAAGCCGGCCGATCAGGAAGGTCGAGGTCAGCGACATCGCCAGATACAGCCCCATCGCCGCCGGGTAAAACACGAAAAACGCCTTGGTCGTGGCCGAGGCTTGGTAAGTCGCCTTGGTCAGTTCCGAAAATCCGATGACCGCCAGCAGGGCGGTGTCCTTGGTGGCATTCAGCCACAGGTTCGCCATACCGGGCAGCGCATTCGACGCCATCAAAGGAATGGTCACGCGGCGGGCCAGCAGGAATGACGGCATCCCCATCGCCCGTGCCGCCTCGATCTGGCCTGCGGGCACGGCAAGGATGCCACCGCGCAAAACCTCGGTCTGGTAAGCGCCTTGCACGACGCCCAGAACCACGATGCCGGTGATGATGGGAGAGATTTGCACACGTTCAAAGCCCCACGACAGCAGGGCCTGATTCAGCAAACCGGTAAACGCGTAAAACAGGATCAGGATCAGCACCAGTTCGGGCACCGCCCGTACAATCGTGGTGTAGACCGCCAACAGGTCGCGCGTCACCGGACCGCCGTACAATTTGCCAAACGCCCCGCCAAGGCCGATGGAAAAGCCCAGACCGTAGGCACCAAGGGCGATGACCACAGAATTGGCTAACCCCGCCAGAAGTGTCGCCCCCCAACCGGGAGGCGAATAGGCCAGAAGATCCAGCGCAGAGGCCGCAGCGACGGCCTCAAATCCGGTCATCATTCACCGTAGATGTCGAACGGGAAATACTTGGCGGTGATCGTCGCATAGCTGCCATCGGCGCGCACGGCCTTGATGGCGTCGTTCAGCTTGGCCAGAACCGGGTCACCCTTGCGGACGCCAAAACCAACGCCAGCGCCCAGAATCTCGGGGTCATTCTTCACGTTGCCCGCCGATTTGCAGCAGGCTTTGCCGGCATCGCTGTCAAGAAACGCCTGCAGCGCAATGCTATCAGCCATCACCGCATCCAGACGACCGGCGGCAAGGTCCTGATTGGCCTCGTCCTGAGTCTGATAGGTTTTCACTTCCGAGGCGACCGGGGCGAAATACTTCTGGGTATAGGCTTCATGCGTCGTTGACACCTGCACGCCGACAATCTTGCCTTTCAGCCCTTCAGGATCCGGGGTGATGGCCGAGTCTTTGGCGACCATCACCATGGCGGGTGTGTTGTAGTATTTATCCGAAAAGTCGATGGTCTTGGCACGTTCAGCAGTGATCGACATGGACGACATGATGATGTCGATCTGGCCCGAGGTCAGGGCCGGGATGATGCCGTCCCAGGCGGTGGGGGTGATCACGCAGTCCAGAGCAGCCTGCTTGCAGATCGCACCCAGAAAATCAACCTCCCAGCCAACCCAGTTGCCATTGGCATCGGGGGAGGTGAAGGGCGGATAGGGTTCTGCTGCAACGCCGATCTTCAGCGCGTCAGCCATCGCGGTAGAGCCGAAAGCCAGTGCTGCCACGGCAGCGAGGACGAGTTTCTTCATGGTAGTCTCCTTGTTGGCAGTTGGTCCGTGGGTCGCTTGGGTCAGCCCACGGTTTTCAGAAATTGCTTCAGACGTTCGGATTTGGGCGCGCCGAACAATTGCTCAGGCGGGCCTTCTTCTTCGATCACGCCGTTGTGCAGGTAGATGACATGGGAAGCCACCTCACGCGCAAAGCGCATCTCGTGGGTGACCAGAATCATCGTGCGGCCTTCGTCGGCAAGGCCCTTGATGACCTGCAACACCTCACCCACCAGTTCGGGGTCAAGCGCAGAGGTCGGTTCATCAAACAGCATCGCCTTGGGGTTCATGCACAAGGCCCGCGCGATGGCGGCACGTTGCTGTTGGCCGCCCGACATGAAGGCGGGATAGGCCCCTTCTTTCTCGGCCAGACCGACCCGGGCCAAAAGGGCGCGGGCGCGGGTGATCGCCTCGTCCTTGGGCACTTTCAGCACGTGAACCGGAACCTCGATCAGGTTCTCCAGCACGGTCATATGGGTCCACAGGTTGAAGTTCTGAAACACCATGCCAAGGCTTTGGCGGGCCTTTTCAAGCTGGCGTTTGTTCGCCGCCGTGCCATCGGTGCGCATCTCGATATTCTCGCCGCACACCTCGATGGCACCGCCCGACGGGGTTTCCAGAAAATTGATGCAGCGCAGCATGGTCGATTTGCCAGAGCCAGAGCCGCCGATGATCGCCACGACATCGCCTTCGCAGGCTGTCAGTGACACGCCCTTCAGCACTTCGTGGCTGCCAAAGGACTTGTGAAGCCCGGTGACTTTGATGGCGATGGGCTGTGAAGCCGCGGTAGTTCCCTGATCCGGCATGTGGTCCCGCCGTTAGATTTTCCTGATCTGAACCAGCGGCGCGCGATTGTGCAAGCGAATAATTTTTCAGCACTGGTTCTGGGGCTTATTCCAGATTTGTATGACGGGCGCGCATAGTTTCCGGGCTTTCGTGCAGCCGGGGGCGCAGTGCGAGGATCAGAATTTCAAAGATCAGGAACATCGCCCCTTCAAAGACCGACCCCATCGGCAGGATCGAGGTCTGGGCTGATTGATCACGCGCCATGGTCTGCACGGGAATCACCAGCCGCAGATCGGCGGCTTGCGGATCGGGGCCGTCGGGTTCGGCGGTGATGCAGGCAACCCGCGCGCCCGCCGATTTCGCCTGCCCGATCAGGGCTGCAACGGTGGAAAGGCTGCCGGGGCCAGAGGACGCCAGAAACAGATCGTCTGGCCCGATGGGCGGGCAGGACATATCACCCTGACACTGCGCATCACAGCCCAGATGATAGAACCGCATCGCAAGGGCGCGCATCATCAACCCCTCACGTCCGCAGCCATAGACCACGATGCGGCGGGCCTCGGCGATGGCCGTGACCAGTGCGGCCAATTCGGATTCGGATACCGCAGCACATCCGGCGCGCAGGTCTTCGGTTGCCTGTGTCACAAGGTCTGACAGGGTCACGGCAACACCCAAACCACATCGGTGGCAGCGATGGTCTGGCCATCATAGGTAACCGGATCAGCGTTGTAATTGATCAGGAACGTGCCGTCGCCCGCCCTGCGGCGGCGCAGGCCGTAGGGCATCGGATAGGTCGCAATCCCCTCTGACGCGCAAAGCTGTGACAGGATGCGGTCCATTGCCACATCTTCCGGCCAGCCACACAGATAGTGCAGGCGGTTGGCGGTGATGAGCGCGGCAAAACCGTCTGTCGTGGTTTCAACCACGGTCGCCGACCCTTCGACCTTTTCGCGCCAATGCTTGAAAGCACCGCCTTGGGTCAGCGGCACTTGCACATCGGGCGGTACAGATTCCACCCGTGCGACCACCGCGCTCAGGCCCGGCAGGTTGGGCGGCAACGGCACCGGAGTGGCAAATTCCGCCGTTTTGGCATTGGTACGGGGACCGATCAGCGAGCCTCCCTTGTAGTCAGTAAGCGCTTTCAACAGAGGCTGTGACAAGGTGGCGATGCCCGGGGCCAGCACCACCTTATAGGCCGAAAGGTCGGCTGTGTCGGGCGGCAGGATATCAACGTCCAGCCCCAGACGGCGCAGGCCACGGTACATGTCGAACGCCATGCGGAAATAGCTGAAATCGCGGCCCTGTGGTTGCGTGCTCCACGCCCAGTCTGACGCGTAGTCAAACACCAGTGCAACCGGCGCTTGGGTCGGTTGCACATCGGGCAATGCGGCGAGTTCGCGGGCGACCTGTGCCACCTCGTCGAACGCCGGGGCGGGGGCGCTGTCGGGGCGCAGAAGGCCCGCATGCATCGCCTCTTGCGCAAAGGGGGCCTGACGCCAGCGGAAGTAGCAGACCGCCTCTGCCCCATGTGCAAACGCCTCCCACGCCCAAAGACGGGCCATGCCGGGCAGGGGGTCAGGGTTCCACGGCGCCCAATTCACCGGGCCGGGTTGCTGTTCCATTACCCACCAGCGGCCCCGGCCGACAGCGCGGTACAGGTCGTGGTGAAAGGCCTGAAAGTCGGGGTCACCCTGCCGCAGGAAGTGGCGCTTATGCTCGGGGCTGGCCGCCACACGGTCGATCAGAAAGCCCAACGGATAGGCGTCCCACGCGGCGATATCCAGATCGGCCCCGGTCGCGAAATGGTCGAAATCGGTGACCTGACCCATGTAGTTGTGCGCAATCGGCGCGGTGGAGTGCTTGCGCAAGATATCGGTTTGCAGACGGTTAAAGCTGACCACCTCGTCACTGGCAAAGCGGCGGTAGGCCATGACATGCGCCGGGTTGGACTCTGTCACCATCAGGTTGGGCAGGGTGATCTCGTCGAACGACGCATACTCCATCGACCAGAACACATTGCCCCAGGCGCGGTTCAGGGCCTCTACACTTTGATATTTCTGCGCCAGCCACAGGCGGAACTGCTGCAAAGCGGCCTTGGAATAGCTGTGCACCGTTTTGTGGCAGGCGTATTCGTTGTCTGTCTGCCACGCGCAGACATGTGGGTTTTTGCCATAGCGTTCAGCCAGTTGCGTGACGATCTTCACGCATTCGGTGCGGTAGCCCTGATGGGAGAAATCATAGTGCCTGCGCGAGCCAAACCCGCGTGTCTGGCCCTTGTCATCGACCGGCAGCATGTCGGGGTGGCGGTCCAGCATCCAGCGCGGCGGTGTGGCGGTGGGGGTGCCAAGCACGACCTTCAGCCCTTGGCCCCCCAAAGTTTCAATCGCAAGGTCCAGCCAGGCCCAGTCGTAACGGCCCGGCTGAGGCTCCATCCGGCTCCACGCGAATTCGCCGATCCGCACCCAGGTCAGGCCAAGGGCTGCCATGCGGGCGGCGTCTTCGGCCCAGACCGCTTCATCCCATTGTTCGGGGTAATAGCAGACACCTAAACCGCGCTTCATGGCTGAAACTTCGGCTCTTCCAGCCCCTTGGCGATGCCTTCAAAGGCAAAGACCTTTCCCGCGTTCGGGTAGGCGGCCCGCGCTTGCGGCGTCATTTCTTCAAGTGCTGTGGTCACAAACAGGGTGTCCATATTTTCACCGCCAAAAGACGGGCAAGAGGTGTGCGGCGCGTCAACCTTGACCTCACGCAGATACTCCCCCGCCGCAGAATAGCAGGCGACCCGGCCAGCCCCCCATTGCGCGTTCCAGAAGTTGCCAGCCGCGTCGATCGTGGCCCCGTCCGGATAAATCTCGGTGCCTTTGAAGTCGAGGTAAACCTCACGCTCACCAGCGGGCCAGCCGTCGGCATCAAGGGCAACTTTCCAGACCGTCTGTTCCATCGTGTCGGCGAAATAGGCAATCGTGCCATCGGGGGAAAAGCAGATGGCGTTGGGGATCGAGATATCTGGATAAATTTTGCGCACCGACCCTTTGTACAGCCGGTAAATCGCCCCCTTGCCTTTGCGGTTAGCCGGGTCCTTGCCCATCGTGCCGATCCAGAACCCACCCTGCCGGTCGGTCTTGCCATCGTTGGAGCGGTTGTCGAAGTTGCCCTTGTCCAGCTTGCAGATCGGCATGATCTCTCTGGTGTCCAGCCCGTACAGGAAAATGTTCTGCTCACCGGCAATCAGGATGACATAATAGGCGACATAGGCGGCTGCCGAGACCATCTCTGGCAGCTCCCATTCGTGCGGGCCGCTGACGTCCTGCGACATCAGTTTGCCGTTCAGAATGTCGAACCAGAAGAATTCCCGGCGTGAGGGGTGCCAAAACGCGCCCTCACCCAGTTCGGCAACGCGGTCATCGTAGATCATGCTTGGGCTCCGTTCTGGGCAGCTTTTTGGGCAACATCATAGGCGGCGACAATTTCGGTGGCGCGGGCGGTGATGTCTGCGACGGCAAGGCCCGGGGTGTAAAGCGCTGTGCCGATGCCAAAGCCGTCAATGCCTGCGTTGAACCATTGGGCAAAGTTGTGCGCCCCTGCACCGCCGACCGCATAGACTTGGGTGCCATTGGGCAGCACGGCGCGAACCGCTTTGACGCCGTCAGGTCCGATCAGGCTGGCGGGAAAGATTTTCAACCCGTCAGCGCCCGCCTTCAGGGCGGCGAAGCATTCGGTCGGCGTCATCACGCCGGGCCACGACGCCATCCCGCGCGCTTTGGTGGCGGCAATCACCTCTGTGTCACAGTTGGGTGACACGATCAGGGTGCCGCCCGCGTTTTGCACGTCTTGAACGGCTTGCACGGTCAGGACCGTGCCTGCGCCGATCTCGGCTTGGCCACCAAACGCTTTGGCCATCGCGGCGATTGACGCCAGCGGATCTGGGGAGTTCAGCGGCACTTCGATGCGGGTGATGCCTGCGGCGATCAGCGCCTCGGCGGCACCAAGGGCTTCTGACGGCGTTATGCCGCGCAGGATGGCGATCAGGTTGCGGTGCTTTGTCATGGGTTCAGCTTTGCATGAAGGGCGGACAGGCCGGCAAGGGTGCAGGCGGTGGCGTCAAGGCGGTCGGTTTTCAGGCCCTGTCGGGAAAGGGCGCTGGCATAGGACGCGGCAAGGCTTTCCGCGCCGATCAGCTTGACCTGCTGGCCCAGCCAATAGGGCTTGGCCCCCGCCAGTTCGATGCCGATCAGCAGGCCGGACAGGCG
>JBBRKS010000092.1:0-14917 GCA_038231775.1 Rhodobacterales bacterium
CGGGGATGTCGCCGAAGGCAGACAGAAAGATATCCATGCGGGGAACGGGCTCCAGAAGGGCGTTTCATGCCCAAGAATCCATCCCCACGAAATCCGCAAGACCCCTCAGATCAGGTCAGATTCCAAACGCGATTCCCCTGTTGAGGCGGTCGGAACGACACCCTGCAGAAGCGGTGGCTTCATCATCGCAGCAGGGAAGCGATGGTCATTCCGGAAAAAGTTAAACAGGCTTATAGAAAATCGGTCAGGCTTGACCATGGGCAAGGCGCGCGTTGCGCATGCAATCTTTTGATTCGTTGGGGAAGTCGGTCGTTCATGCTCAACAAAGACAGGATACCCCCCGAAATCGACCTTTTGATAATGTCGTTTCCGATGCATTTCACGTGGGAATTCCTGCAGGCGCCTCTGTTTCTGAACATGCAGACCGTCACTCATCTTGAAGGTATTCGCACCTGTTTTCAGGCGGCGCTGGGCGACATGGTCATTATTCTTGCAGCCTTCTGGGTGACCGCTTTGGTGATGCGGACACGTCTCTGGGTGGCGCAGCTGAATTCGTGGTCTGCGGGCGTCTTTGTCGGGACGGGCCTTGTGACGACGGCTGTTATCGAGTTTTTGAGCACCGGAACCTTTGCCCGTTGGACCTATGATCCCAACATGCCGCGCATTCCATTGATCGGAACTGGCCTGGTGCCTCTGTTGCAATGGCTCCTTATTCCTCTGCTGGTACTTTGGTATCTGCGCCGCCTGTCAAAACAGTGATCACGCCACCCCGACCGGCAAGCGCACAAGTGCCTCCAGTCCGCCTTCCTTGCGGTTGCGCAAGAGGACGGAGCCGCCATGGGCCTGCAAGATCGTCCTAGCGATGGCAAGGCCAAGACCCATTCCGCCAGTATCGCGACTGCGCGAAGCCTCCAGCCGCACGAAGGGTTCAAACACCGCTTCAAGCTGGTCGTCGGGCAGGCCGGGTCCGTTGTCCGCAATGCGGATCACGGCCATCCCCGGTTCCTGGGCAAGGCTGACCATCGCCGTCTCGCCATAGCGAAGGGCGTTGTCGATCAGGTTGCGCAGGGCGCGGGTCAGGGCGCTTGGCCGGACCGTCATCTGCATCGGGGCACAAGGCAGCAGACGCGCGCGATCCCCGCCGACATCCCCAACCAGATCGGCCAGCAGCGCGGTCAGGTCAACCGTCGCCGCCGGTTCGGTCTTTGCCACCCCGCGCGCGAATTCAAGTGTCGCCTCGACCATCGTCTGCATTTCCTCCACCAGAGCCCGCAGTCTGGTGGCGTCGTCGCCGTCGTCCAGCAGTTCGACCCGCAAGCGCATCGCGGTCAGGGGGGAGCGCAGATCGTGGCTGAGTGCTGCCAGCATCTGCGTGCGGTCATGGACGAAGCGGGTCAGGCGGTCCTGCATGCGGTTGAAGGCCAGTGTCGCATCCCGCACTTCTGCCGGGCCGCGTAGGGGAAGCGGTGCGCTGTCCAGCCCGCGCCCCAGCCGGTCGGCGCCCACGGCAAGCGCCCGGATCGGCCCCACGATGCGCCGCGCCGCCCACCAGGCCACCAGCGCCACGGCGGCGGCCATCAGGATCAACGGCAACAGCGCCTGTGGCGAGAATTGCACGCCCGGCCGGTGAAACATGCTGCGCACATTCAGCCAATCGCCACCTGCGAGCTGGATCGACAGGGTTAGCTCGAAGGGCTCGGGCCGGGCGGCCATCATCGCCTCGTGCATCGGACGCATCGCGGCGGGCATGCCGTCCGGGAAGGTGTCGGGCGTTGCGGTCAGCGCGTGAATGTCGGCGCGGATCACTGGCGCGGGGCTGCCCATGATCTGGCGGATCTGCGCCAGAAACGGTGCGGCTTCCGCGCTGTCGTGGTCGGCCGCGGGAGCGGCCGCAATCTCGAACCGCACCAGCGGCGAATCCGCCGAACGCAGGATCGAGGCCCGCAAATCGGTGGGTGCATCGCGCAGCAAAAGGGCGACATTGGCCGCCCGCCCCGCAGCCTCCAGCCCCAGTGCCGCGCGCACCGCAAGGTTGCGCTCGTCTGTCAGCAGCATAAGCCCAAGCCCTTGGGTGACGGCCAACGCCAGCAAAAGCATGGCCAATAATTGCCCCCCAACCGACTGCGGAAACCAACGCTGCGGCGTCATCCTGCCGCCTCGCGCACATCGGCGGCAAGGCTGTAGCCACCGCCCCAGACGGTCGCAATCAAGGCTGGTCTCGCAGGGTCGCGTTCGATCTTGCGCCTCAAACGGCTGATCTGGTTGTCAATCGTGCGATCAAACACCTGCGCGCTGCGCCCAGATGTCAGATCAAGCAATTGTTCGCGGCTCAGCACAAAGCGGGGCCGCTCCAGAAAGACGGTCAACAAGCGGAATTCGGCCGTGGTCAAAGCAACTTCGGTGCCATCCTCGGCCAAAAGGCTGCGTCGGTCGGTGTCCAGGGTCCAGCGGTCAAAGACCATTCGGTGCCCGGCCAAAGGGCCGCCGGCCAGTTGCGGGTGATCAGACCTGCGCAGGATCGCCTTGATCCGGGCCAGCAGTTCACGCGGGTTGAAGGGTTTGGGCAGGTAGTCATCCGCCCCGACCTCCAGCCCGACGATGCGGTCGGTTTCATCACCCAGGGCGGTCAGCATCAGAATGGGCATGTTGCCCTTGGCGCGCAGCCTGCGGCAGACAGAAAGCCCGTCCTCGCCCGGCATCATCACATCAAGCACGATCAGATCATAGGCGCCCACCGCAAGGGCCGCATCCATGGCCACGGCATTCGCCGCCGTCGTCGCGCGCATGCCGTTCTTTTCCAGATACTTCGCCAAGGCATCGCGGATCTCGCGGTGGTCATCGACAACAAGGATATGCGGCGCATCGGTCATCTGGGTCTCCTGACTTCGGTATAGCCGGGTTCGGACCCACCGCGCCTGCAACTTTGTAACAAGGCGTCACAAACCCCGGCCTTGCGACAGATTGATACAAATACGGCCCCTGTCTGACAAAGTTCAATGACATCTGCACACCATGTTGATGCCATCAAACACCTCAACAGGAGCTTTACGATGAAACGTTCGACAATTCTGGTGCTGGGAACCATCGCAACCCTTGGTCTTACAGCACTGGCTGTCCCGGTGATTGCCCAGCAGGCCATGGGCCGGAACGGCGGCATGGGCATGATGGGGGGCGACATGATGGGTGGTCACGGTATGATGGGGGGCATGATGGGCGCGCAAAGCGTTGCGATGCAGAAATTCGACACCAACAAGGATGGCACCCTGAGCCCCGAAGAACTGACGGCCGGGATCAAGGCTGATCTGAAAACATACGACAAGGACGGCAACGGCACCCTGTCGCTGGACGAGTTCGCGGTGATGCACGCCGATCACATGCGCCCGATGACGGTGCGCGCCTTCCAGATGCATGACGCCGATGGCGACGGTCAGGTGACCGAGGCCGAAATGACCGCCACCGCCGAGATGATGCAGGGCGAGATGTCCGGCCAGCATGGCATGCAGGGAATGGGCCAAGGCATGGGCATGGGGAACGGCCAGGACATGATGGACAACAACTAAGTCAGACGCCAATGCCCCGGCGCGGTGTGCCGGGGCAGCACCTTGAAAGGAACAGATCATGATGAATGGATACGGGGCGGGCCTTGGAATGGGCATGGGCTGGCTGGGCATGGCCTTGACGTTGGTCGTGGCAGGTTTGGCCATCGCAGCACTTGTCAAATACCTTCGCAAATGACGCCCGGAAAGGACCTGAAAATGACCTATACTCTGAACCGGCTGATCGAAGGCGAAAGCCTTACGGCCGTTGACGTCCGCACCCGCACGGCGCTGGCGAGCCATGGTTTTGGCGTGCTGACCGAGATCGACGTCGCCGCGACGATGAAGAAGAAGCTGGATGTCGATATGCCCGGCTATCGCATCCTGGGCGCCTGCAACCCGAAGTTGGCTTTCGCTGCCATCGGAATGGAACCCCGTGTCGGCGCGATGCTGCCCTGCAATGTCATCCTGCGCGAAGTCGCGGGCGGCATTGAGGTCAGTGCGATTGACCCGGTCGCTTCGATGCAGGCCATCGACAACCCGGCCCTTCACGCCGTCGCAGGCCAGGTGCGCGATCTTCTGGCCGATGCCGTGAAGGCGATCTGAGGGCTGCATCCTGGAAATTTGTTGTTGACCTTCCAGTAACGGGAAGCCCCACAGTCAGGTGATACAAACAGCGGGAACGCCAAAAGTGATTTCCCGCGCCTGATTTTCCAGCCGAAACACAGGTTCAGCGCATCGTTGAATCTCATGGAAGGGGCCACAAATGCGCAATCCAACCGACATGCACTCTGGTCATGGTCATGACATGCCCGGTACCACCACTGCACCGGACGGAGCCGCTACAGCCATTGACCCGGTCTGTGCCATGACCGTGACGTTAAAGCCCGACACCCGCACCGAAACCTTCGCGGCGCAGGCGTTTCATTTCTGCTCCGGCAAATGCCAGAGCAAGTTTCAGGCTGACCCTTGGTTCTATGCCTCGGGCAATGCCGCAAAGCGCGGCAAGGTAGCGGTCGCGGGCACGCAATACACTTGCCCCATGCACCCACAGATCATCCGGGATGCGCCGGGGTCTTGCCCGATCTGCGGCATGGCGCTGGAGCCGTTGTTGCCGACAGACGCCCCAAGCCACGAGTTGATCGATTTCACCCGGCGCATGTGGATCAGCGCCGCCGCCGCCGTGCCGCTGATCGGACTGACCATGGGGCCGCTCGTGGGTTTGCAACTGCGTGATTTGATCGGTCATCAAGTGGCGACCTATGCCGAGTTTGCGCTGGCGACACCGATCGTGCTTTGGGCGGCACTGCCGTTTTTCCGGCGCGGGTGGGAGTCGGTGGTCAACCGTTCGCCAAATATGTGGACGCTGATTTCATTAGGGGTCGCCGCCGCTTATCTTTACTCGCTGGTCGCCACGTTCCTTCCAGGCCTGTTCCCCGAAGCCTACCGGATGGGCGGGATGGTCGGCACCTATTATGAGGCCGCTGTGGTGATCGTGGCGTTGGTCTTCGTGGGCCAGGTGCTGGAACTGCGTGCCCGCGAGCGCACCGGTGACGCAATCCGCGCGCTGCTGGACATGGCGCCCAAACTGGCGCGGCGCATCCTGCCGGATGGCAGCGAATACGATGTGCCGCTGGAAAACATCATGGCGGGCGACAGGCTGCGGGTGCGCCCCGGCGATGCCGTTCCGGTCGATGGTGTGGTGATCGAAGGCCACTCCAGCCTGGATGAAAGCATGCTGACCGGCGAGTCGATGCCGGTTGAAAAAGCGCCGGGCGATCCGGTGACCGGGGCCACACTGAACAGGAACGGCTCTTTGGTGATCGAGGCGGGCAAGGTCGGCGCGGATACCGTGCTCAGCCAGATTGTCGCGATGGTGTCGAATGCCCGCCGCTCACGCGCGCCCATTCAGGGGCTGGCGGACCGGGTTTCGGCGATTTTCGTGCCAACGGTCGTGGGCGTGGCCCTGCTGGCCTTCGCGGTATGGATGCTTTTCGGGCCAACCCCGGCTTTGGTCTTTGCCGTGGCCGCCGCCGTGTCCGTGCTGATCATCGCCTGCCCCTGCGCACTGGGACTTGCCACGCCGATCTCGATCACCACGGCCGCAGGGCGCGGCGCGCAGGCGGGCGTGCTGATCAAGGATGCCGAAGCGCTGGAGCGTATGGCCTCAGTTGATACCCTGATCGTGGACAAGACAGGCACGCTGACCATGGGCAAGCCCGTGCTGACCGACACGGTCGTGCTGGGGGACGTCGATGAAGTGACGATACTGACGCTGGCCGCCGCGCTGGAGAAAGGCTCGGAACACCCCTTGGCCGAGGCCATCGTCGAAGGCGCCGCCGCGCGCGGGATTGCAGCCGGTGCAACCGATGGGTTCGAGGCAGTCACCGGCAAAGGCGTACGCGGTACTGTGACTGGTCGCGCCGTGGCACTTGGCAACGCCGCGATGATGCAGGAGATGGGCCTGCAGACAGCCGATGGCGAAGCCCGCGCCGATGCCTTGCGGGCCATCGGCAAGACCGCGATGTACTTGGCTGTTGATGGTGCGCTTGCGGGGATCCTCGCCGTGGCCGATCCGGTGAAACCCACTGCCGCCGAGGCCATCCGCGCCTTGCATGGCGTTGGCCTGCGCATCATCATGGCCACCGGCGACAACGAACGCACCGCCCGCGCCATCGCTGCCAGCCTTGGCATCGACGAGGTACGCGCTGGCGTTCTGCCCGAGGACAAGAAGTCCTTGATCGACCAGCTGCGCCGCGAGGGGCACAAGATTGCCATGGCAGGCGACGGAGTGAACGATGCCCCTGCCCTTGCTGCTGCAGATGTCGGCATCGCCATGGGCACCGGGGCGGATGTGGCGATGGAAAGCGCTGGCATCACCCTGCTGGGCGGCGATCTTCTGGGTATCGTGCGGGCGCGCAAGCTGGCACGGGCCACACTGCGCAATATCAAGCAGAACTTGTTCTTCGCCTTTGCCTACAATGTTGTCGGTGTGCCGGTCGCGGCGGGCGTGCTGTATCCGCTGACGGGCACCCTGCTTTCACCGATGATTGCTGCGGCGGCGATGAGCCTGTCATCGGTGTCGGTGATCACCAACGCGCTGCGCTTGCGGCGTGTTGACTTGTGACGGGGTCGCCAAATCCTTGGCGGCGGCGTGCCGTGCTGACAGGGGGGGCCGCAGCCGTTGCCGCATGGATTTACGCGGCCCCTCGTCTGGGTTCCTTGTGGCGCCGGGAACTTGTTTATCATGACCTAGACGGGCTGGCGCCCTTCCGAGAACTTGCCGGTACAGGTGCGCTTTCCAGCACCAACAATCTGATTGTGGGTCTTGATGTCGCGAAAGCGCCTGATCCGGCCAAAGCCGCACGTATCGCAGCCATTCGCGCCGATCCCTGCGCCGCTTTGTTCGGCCTTGCCAAAGACCTGCGGGTTCCTGTCGCCTTCTTTTCCGATTTCAACTGTCCGAACTGTCGCGAGCTCGAGACGATACTCGCCGACTATCAGAAAGCGAATCCCGGTGTGCTGCGCCTCGTCCGGTTCGAACTTCCGCTTCTGGGTGCGGCCTCGACCACGGCCAGCAAGGCAGTTCTGGCTGCGGACCGGCAAGGTGCCTACGCGGCGATGCACGACCGACTGCTGCGAAACCGGATGGTTTCGGACCTGAACCTGGTAAAAGCGATGGCGGAAGACCTTGGTCTTGATGGCCCGCAGCTGGTTGCCGACATGCAGCGGCCCGAGATTGAGACGGCGCTCGATCAGGCACGCGCGTTGGCGGCTGTGTTCGGGTTTTACGGGACACCCGGAATGGTGATTGGTCGGACAGTGTTTCTGGGGGCCATTCCCGCCGCCGATGTCGCCCAGATCATCGCGGATGAACGGGCATTGCCGCCACTGCCCTGTCTACAGGCCTGATCCCATCAAGACCCTTCAGGCCATGCCCCAATGCTGCCAAGCCAGAACCAGAAGCCCATAGCGCGCCACTTTGCCAATGGTCACAAGCACCAGAAACCGCCCGAATTGCACCCGCAGAACTCCGGCCACCAGCGTCAGCGGGTCGCCGATCACTGGCACCCAGGATAACAGCAGCGACCACAGGCCCCAACGTGCGAACCAGACCTGCGCGCGGGTTAGGACAGCGGCCTGAATGGGAAACCACGATTTGTCTTTGTAGTGCTCAAAGAACCGTCCCAGCCCCCAGTTCACCATTGCACCTGCAACGTTGCCCACAGATGCAAACAGGACAAGCGTCACAGGGCTGCCTTGCCCGCTGGCGAGCATGCCAAGCAGAACCACCTCGGACGACCCCGGCAACAAGGTGGCAGACAAGAAGGCTGAGAGGCAAAGCAAGCCATAAACCGCAACTATGGACATCAAGGCATCGTCTCTGAATGACAGGTCATGTTCCGGCAATCACGCGTGTGATCTGACGAACCGCCGCGTCACCGTCCCATTTGACAGGTCCACTGACCCTGCCCAGTTCCATGCCGTTCCTGTCGATCAAAAGACTAGTCGGAAGGCCAAACACGGCAAACGCAAGTTTCACGCGCAGATCCTCGCCCCAATAGCGGCCCAAAGTCCGGATGCCGATCTCATCATAAAACCGACCCACCGCGTCAATGCCACCGGCATCAATAGAGATCGGCACAACTGCAAAGTCCGACCCGCCCAACCGACCTTGCAGGGCGTCCAGCGCAGGCATTTCTTCGCGGCAGGGTGGGCACCAGGTGGCCCAGACATTCAGAAGTACCACCTGGCCCGCAAAATCGTCCAGTTTCAGCTTGCGACCCTTTCCGTCCTGAAACGGCGGCGACAGCAGCGGTTGCGGCGGGTCTTGCAGCGCAAAGGGGGCCCGGGCGTCTGCCGGACCTGCAACAAGCGCCGCCGCGATTGAAAATTTCAGAAACATTCGCCGCTGCATCATAGCCCCTTTGGCCAAATGGATGTGTGATGGTGCTGGCCAACCCGCCAGCACCATCACACAAGGGATCAGGCGCTGACGGCAAACTCCGTCATCATCCCGGTCGACAAATGTGGCATGTGGTGGCAGTGCAACATCCAGCGCGCCGCCTCACCGGCATCGAGTGCCACCGTCACCTGCGCCATCGGCGGCACATAAATGGTGTCGCGCATCGCCCCATTCACTCCGCGCCCGTTGATGTTAACCACCTGAAACACATGGCCATGCAGGTGCATCGGATGCCCCATCATCGACATGTTGTGGAACATCAGCTCGACCCGCTCGCCACTCACGGCAGTGACAGGAATGTGGCTGTCCCAGGTTTGCCCATCAATCGTCCAGACATAGGGCTGCATCGAACCGGCCAGCATGATCATCTGCGACCGATCCACTTTACGCGCGGCCAACGGGTTGGCCGCTTGCAGTCGCAGCTCTTGCGCCATGTCGGTATCAAATGCAGGCGCCTCTGCCTGGGCCATGTTCTCGATCCGCTTCACTTCGGCACCGCTGCTGGCAAGAATGATGCCTGTCTGTTCGCGTGCGCCTTCGCGCAGGGCCAGCACCGGGAAAGCGCCCGCCCCCGGCAGATCAATCTCGATATCCAACCGCTGCGCCATGGCCATGCCAAACCTGGTGCCCGGCAGCGGCACGATCGCGTGACCATCCACCGCGACCAGCCGCGCCGGGGCTGCGCCAGTGTCGATCCAGAACGCCGTTGCCGCCGCTGCATTGACCACCCGCAGCCGGATGCGCCCGCCCGCCTCGACAGAAATCACCTCGGGGTCCGACAGGGTGCGGTCATTCGCAATATAGGCGTCGAAATTGAAATCGTTCAGGTCCATGGCCATCCCACCCATATCCATACCGGACATGTCCATTCCAGACATGTCCATACCTGCCATGGCATCTTTCTTGGCCGGGGCTGGCTTGCCCATGGCAGCCATATCGTGACCTGCCATCCCGCCAGTGATTTCCGCCAGAACCTCGTCAGCCGGACGGAACGAGAAATCGTGCAGGAACATCACGACCTCTTGTCGGTCGGCGACCACGTCTTCGGCGGTCCGCACAATGAGCGGGGCGGCCAGCAGGTTCATTTCCTGTACGGGCACGTGGCTGTGCATCCAGTGGGTGCCGGGATTGGGGGCGAAGTCAAAACTGCGCATTTCACCGGTTTTCAGCAAGGGCTGCGGCAGGTTGGGCACGCCGTCCTGAACATTCGGCGGCATCTGCCCGTGCCAGTGGATAATGGTTTCAACATCAAGGCTATTGGTCAAGTCGACGCGAAACTGTTGACCCGGATCAAGGATCAACCCCTGCCCGCCCGCTGCATTTGCCAGCCCGTATACGGTGGCAGCCCGCCCATCGATATCCAGCACCCGCGTAGCGGCTGTCAACGACAGTGGCGCGGTCTGTCCAAAGGCCAGTCGTGGCAAGGCAGTACTTGCGGCGATGGCCGCAGATGCGGCAAGAAAGCCGCGACGTGAGAATGTGGTGGTGTTCATGATACTCTCATTGACCCCGCAGGGCCCAACGCGATTGGAAAAAGCGCCGCAGTTGGCGGCACCGGTTCAGGCGCTGAAAGCAATGTCAGGCGGTCGGAGGGCAGGATCAGGTGAAAAGTGTCCCCACGACGAACAAGCGGTCACTGACCAGATGACCGGGCTGATCCCAAACGTTCGGATCGGCAGATCCACACTAGAGAACCGGTCCGCACCCAAGCAAATCGTTGCGCAAAGCGCTCCATTGGCCTTGTCGTGGTGTGGCGGCATCTGGCCCATGTCACCATTTCCCGCCGACATGTGATCCATCGCCATCGCGGAACCCGATGCGGCATTCGAGGCATGCGGTAGGACTAAAACTAAGACCAATAAAATAGCCATCGCCAGCCGCGTAAGGCCGCCCAAAATGGACATCATTGATCGCGTTTTTATCATGGTTGTGAGGTAAGCCCAGTTTTGCAGAACAGCAAATCACATTCCCGCGCAGGGTGGGTTGCTGTCAGTTTCATGGACACCACCCCAGATATCCGACTGTGTTGTACCCAATATCCTTGTTTTTCGTTCAGGGTTGGCGCAGCAGTCATGATGCCACACACCCATTTTCTTGGATTGAGAAAGCCAAGGCTTCGCAGTGTTTCACATAGTGCGACGAGCCAAGCATGGTGAAAAGTCATGGGGAGCTTGAGCCAATTCAGCCAATCCCCACCCTTTCACCAGCGAATAGACCGCCGGGATGACCACGAGTGTCAACACGGTTGAACTGACCATCCCGCCGATCATCGGCACAGCGATGCGCTGCATCACCTCGGACCCGGTGCCATGTGCCCAGAGGATCGGCATCAGCCCAGCCATGATTGCCACAACAGTCATCATCTTGGGCCGCACACGTTCCACCGCGCCAACCATGATCGCCGCATTCAGATCGGTGCGGGTGATGGCGCGGGTTTCTGCGGCGGCTTTCGCCCGCGCCTCCAGCAGCGCGTGGTCAAGATAGATCAGCATGATCACCCCGGTTTCTGCGGCCACCCCAGCCAAAGCGATGAACCCAACCGCCACCGCGACCGAGGTGTTGAAGCCCAGAAACCACATCAGCCAGATGCCACCCACCAAGGCAAAGGGCAGCGACAGCATGACGATCAAGGTTTCCGTCAGTGCGCGGAAATTCAGGAACAACAGCAGAAAGATCAGCGCCAGCGTCACCGGCACCACGATTTTCAACCGCTCGGTGGCACGTTCCAGATATTCGAACTGACCGCTCCACGCGACGGAATAGCCGGTCGGCAGAACCACTTGCGCCTCCACCGCCGCCTTGGCATCGACCACATAGCCGCCCAGATCACGGCCTGCGATATCGACGAAAATATACACCGCCAACTGGCCGTTTTCGGTGCGGATCGTGGTGGCCCCCCGCGTCAGTTCAACTTTCGCCACAGCTCCCAGTGGCACCGAACCACCGCCCGGCAGGGCCACCTGCACGTCATTGGCAATCGACTGTGGGTCAGACCGCTGATCGCGCGGATAGCGCACGGCCACGCCGTACCGCTCGCGCCCCTCAACCGTTTGGGTGATCACCTCGGACCCCAAAGCCATCGCAATCACCTCTTGCACCGCCGCGACCGACAGACCGTAACGGCCCAAGGCGGCGCGGTCTGGCGTGATATCAAGGAAGTAGCCGCCGATCACCCGTTCGGCATAGGCGCTGGATGTGCCGGGAACCTTGCGCACCACAGCCTCGATCTGCCGCGCCACTCCTGCCATCTTGGCCAGATCGGTGCCGTAAATCTTGATGCCAACCGGAGTGCGGATGCCGGTTGACAGCATGTCGGTGCGCGCCCGGATCGGCATGGTCCAGGCGTTTGACACACCGGGGAACTGCAAAGCCGCGTCCATCTCATCCTTCAGGCTTTCCGAGGTGACGCCCGGCCGCCATTCCGATTTCGGTTTCAGGTTGATGATGGTTTCAAACATCTCGGTCGGGGCGGGATCAGTGGCGGTTTGGGCGCGACCGGATTTGCCGAACACTGATTGCACTTCAGGAAAGCTTTTGATGATACGGTCCTGCATCTGCAACAACTCTGCCGCTTTGGTTACGGAAATTCCCGGCAACGTCGTTGGCATATACATCAAGGTGCCCTCGTCCAGCGCGGGCATGAATTCGCTGCCCAACTGGCGCGCGGGCCAGATCGTGATCACCAGCGCCGCCATCGCCAGCAGGATGGTTAGACCGCGCGCCTTCAGGACCCCACGGATAATGGGGCTGTAAAGCGCAATCAGCAGGCGGTTCACCGGGTTTTTATGTTCCGGCACAATGTGGCCGCGCACAAAGATCACCATCAGCGCAGGCACCAGTGTCACCGACAAGATTGCCGCCGCCGCCATGGAAAAGGTCTTGGTAAAGGCCAGCGGGCCAAACAACTTGCCCTCCTGGTTTTCCAGCGTGAAGATCGGCAGGAAGGATACGGTGATGATCAGCAGGCTGAAGAACAGCGCCGGGCCAACCTCTGCCGCAGCCTCGATCAGAATTTCGACCCGAGGCTTGCCGGGTTCGGCGCGTTCCAGATGCTTGTGCGCGTTCTCGATCATCACGATCGCCGCGTCGATCATTGCGCCTATGGCGATGGCGATGCCGCCAAGGCTCATGATGTTCGACCCAAGCCCCAGAAACTTCATCGCCGAAAACGCCATCAGGATGCCGACCGGCAGCATGATGATCGCGACCAACGCACTGCGGACATGCAGCAGGAAGATGATGGTGACGGCCGCCACCACCAGACTTTCCTCAAACAGTGTGCCTTTCAGTGTTTCAATTGCCGAATTGATCAGGGTTGACCGGTCATAGACCGGCACGATTTCAGTGCATTCTGGCAACGCCTTTTGCACATCAGCCAAAGCCGTCTTGGCATTGTCGATCACCGTCAAGGCGTTCGATCCGACCCGTTGCAGCACGATGCCACTGGCGACCTCACCGTCGCCGTTCAACTCGGTGATGCCGCGCCGTTCATCGGGCACAATCTCGACCTGCGCCACATCGGACAGCCGCAACGGCACGCCAGATTTGGTCATCAGGGTGATGTTTTCTATATCGGCGGTGCCCTTCAGATAGCCGCGCCCGCGCACCATGAACTCGAACTCCGAGATTTCAACAGTGCGGCCGCCGGTATCCATATTGCTGTCGCGCACCGCTTGGCCGATGTCGGCCAGCGTCACGCCCTGCGCCCGCATCCGGGCCGGATCGACGACGATGGAATATTGCTTCACAAAGCCACCGACACTGGCAACCTCGGACACGCCATCGGCTTTTGATGCGCCAAAGCGCACCACCCAATCTTGCAGGCTGCGCAGTTCGGCCAGCGACAACTCCTTGCCGACCAGTGCATATTGATAGACCCAGCCCACCCCGGTGGCATCCGGGCCAAGGGCTGGCGTTACCCCGGCAGGAAGCCTACTTGCGGCAGCGTTCAGGTATTCCAACACGCGCGACCGCGCCCAGTAGGGGTCCACCCCATCCTCAAAAATCACATAGACGAACGACACGCCAAAGAAGCTGAAGCCGCGCACCACCTTGGACCTTGGCACGGTCAGCATGGCCGTTGTCAGCGGATAGGTCACCTGATCTTCCACCACCTGCGGCGCTTGGCCGGGATAGTCGGTCAGCACGATCACCTGCACGTCTGACAGATCGGGGATGGCATCCAGCGGCAGCGTGCGGATGGCATAGACGCCCCCCGCAACCGCAACCGCAGCGGCAAACAGGATCAGCACCAGATTGCGGGCCGACCAGCCGATCAGTTTGGCGATCATGGCTGTGCCTCCACCGGGGTCAGCGCCGACAATGCAGCCTTGAGGTTGCTTTCAGCATCGATCAGAAAATTGGCCGACACCACCACAGTCTCACCCTCCACTACGCCCTTAGTGATCTCAACCATGCCAGCACCGCGCTGGCCGATCTGCACATCGCGCGGCTCAAACCGCCCTTCCCCCAGATCGACGATCACAACCTGCCGGTCGCCACTGTCGATCACCGCAGAATCCGGCACGCTGACCACAGGTTCCGCCGCACCCGCTGCAATCTCGACATCGGCATACATATGCGCGATCATCGCACCATCAGGGTTTGGCAATTCGATGCGAATTTTGGCGGTACGGGTTTCGGCCTGAATCTCGGGGTAAATCTGGTCAACCTTGCCAGTGAACGTGCGCCCCGGCAGGCTGCGGAACCGCACGGTTGCCGCAGCACCGCGCTGCACGGACGCCAGTTCATATTCCGGCACATCGGCAATGATCCAGACGGACGAGGTATCGGCAATGCGGAACAACGTCTCGCCCGCCTCGGCCATCATGCCATCGACCGCCATACGCTCCAGCACCACGCCATCGCGCGGGGCCATCAGGGTGACGGACAGCGGCGGTTTGCCGGTTTTCTCGATCTCGGCGATCATCGCGGCGGGTACGCCAAGGTTCAGCAGGCGTTGCAAAGCACCCCCGCCCCCGGCCTTGCTGCCTATTTTAAGATCCGCCGCGTATTGCGCCCCCGCAGTTGCAAATTCCTTTGCGTAAAGCGTGACCAAAGGCTGCCCGGCTTTGATCGGGGCCCCGGTTGTCACATCGGCAACCTTTTCGACAAAGGCTTCGGTGCGCAGCGAAATCACGCTGATCTTGCGCTCGTCATGTTCGACCACCCCAGGCACCAGGATCGGCTGGCTGATTGACGACAAAGTGGCAAGCGTGGTCTTCACGCCCGAGCGTTGGATTTTTCCCGCCGAGACGGTCACCGTCGATCCATCTGCCTCTTCGCCGTCATAGACCGCTATATAGTCCATCCCCATCGAATCCTTCTTCGGGGTGGGGGAGGTGTCAGGCAGGCCCATCGGATTGCGATAATAAAGGACGCGCTTTTCGCCTGCGGGCGCGGGTGCGGATGTTGC
>JBBRKS010000093.1:0-14524 GCA_038231775.1 Rhodobacterales bacterium
GATCGTGGCCTTGTCGGTGACCGATTTGATGAAGGCTTCGACGGCGGCTTTCTGAACCTCTTGCGCAATCTGGTCGTGCACGTCGGCCAATGCCGGGGCGGCCTTGTTGCGGGTTTCAGCCACAAGGATCAGGTGCCAGCCGAAATCGGTCTTGATCGGGCCGACGACCTTGCCGACCGGCGCCCCCACAACCGCATCTTCAAACGGTTTGACCATGGCACCAACGCCGAACCAGCCAAGATCGCCGCCATTGGCCGCCGACCCGTCAGAAGAGTTCGCCTTGGCCACGTCGGCAAAGGGCTTGCCGCCCTCAATCTCTGCCAACAGAGCCTTTGCCTTGTCCTCGCTGTCAACCAGGATATGCGAGGCGTGATATTCCAGTTGAGGGGCCATGTCCTTGTACTTGGCGTCATAGGCCGTCTGGATCGCGGCTTCCGAGGTGGCGTCCTTGATCCCGGCCGAAAGCGCCTCATTCGACAAATAGCTGCGCTTCAGACCTTCAATCGCCAGGGTCGCCTGTTTGGACAATGTATCGCCCATGGATTGGCGCAGCGCCTCTTGCTGGACCAGTTGATCGACAATGCCTTTGAACAGCTGATCGTCGGGCAGCGATTTGTACTGCGCTGGCAACCCCTCACGCGTGGCGATCACATCGCCCAGCGTGATGTTGACGCCGTTGACCGTGGCCAGCACCGTGTCGGCCGTTGCATTGGCCATTGGGGTCGCTGCCATCGTTTCCGTCGCCGGGGCGGTTGCCGGGTCCGGAACCGTTGCCGGGGCAGTAGTTTCGGCCAGTACGGGGAACCCGAGGGCTGTAGACAGCGCCAATGCGGCGCAGAACCCGGAAAGTTTCGTCATCTCACACGCTCCTGATGCGGCTGCGGCTTGCGCAGCGTTGACTATGGCTTGGCCAGACCTTAAATCGCACACGTACCATGCAATTGGGCCGCAAGCAGGTTGGCCAACCTGCCCGGCCCTTCTATTGGGTGACATGGGTGCGGGCAAGGCCAAGCCACACACGAACGTGTCAGCACCTCGCTGGCGAAATGAATTGGTCAGGCGGAGTGAGTATGCTGGGTCTTGGAACGCTTGCACGAAAAGTCTTTGGCACGCCCAACGACCGCGCCGTCAAAACGGTGCGCCCGCTTGTTGCGAAAATCAGCGTGCTGGAGCCGCAGTTTGCGGCCCTTAGCGATGAAGAGATCATCGCCAAGACAGCCGAGCTGAAAAAGCGCGTGCAAGAGGGCGGCGAAAGTCTTGACGCCGTTTTGCCCGAAGCCTTTGCCAATTGCCGGGAGGCGGCGCGCCGGGCCTTGGGTCTGCGCGCCTTTGACGTGCAGCTGATGGGCGGCATCTTTCTGCACCAGGGCAACATCGCCGAAATGCGGACTGGTGAGGGCAAGACCCTTGTTGCGACCTTTCCGGCCTATCTGAATGCGCTGTCCGGCAAGGGCGTGCATGTTGTCACGGTCAACGATTATCTGGCCAAGCGCGATGCGGCCTGGATGGGCAAGGTCTATGCCGCCTTGGGCCTGACCACCGGTGTTGTCTATCCCTACCAGCCCGAGCCTGAGAAGATGGAGGCCTATAAAGCCGACATCACCTATGCGACCAACAACGAACTGGGCTTTGACTATCTGCGCGACAACATGAAGGGCTCTATCGCCGAAATGGCGCAGCGCGGGCACAACTTTGCAATCGTCGACGAGGTGGACTCGATCCTGATCGACGAAGCCCGCACGCCCTTGATCATTTCGGGCCCCAGCACGGACCGCAGCGACCTGTACCAAAAGATCGACGCGCTGATCCCGGAACTGAACGACACCCACTACAAGCTGGACGAAAAGACCCGCTCTGCGACCTACACCGAAGAGGGCAACGAGTTTCTTGAAAAGCGGCTTTTGTCGGCAGGCCTGCTGCCAGACGGCCAATCGCTGTATGACCCGGAAAGCACGACAATCGTGCACCACGTCACGCAGGCTTTGCGGGCGCACAAGCTGTACCAGAAAGACCAGCAATACATCGTGCAGAACGATGAGGTCATGCTGATCGACGAGTTCACCGGCCGCATGATGCGCGGCCGCCGTTTGTCCGAAGGCCTGCATCAGGCCATCGAGGCCAAGGAACACGTCAAGATTCAGCCCGAAAACGTGACCCTCGCCTCTGTCACGTTTCAGAACTACTTTCGGCTTTATGGCAAGCTTGCGGGTATGACTGGCACGGCGACCACCGAAGCCGATGAATTCATGGAGATTTACAAGTTGGGCGTGGTCGAGGTTCCGACCAACCGACCGGTCAGCCGGACGGATGACCACGATCAGGTGTTCCGCACCGCGCGCGAAAAGTATGAAGGCATCGTCAAGACCATCCGCGAGGCGCATGCCAAGGGTCAGCCGCTTTTGGTTGGCACCACCTCGATTGAAAAGTCCGAGGCGCTGTCGGACATGCTGAAGAAAGAAGGCATCACCCACAACGTCCTGAACGCCCGCCAGCACGAGGCAGAGGCGCAGATTGTGGCCGATGCAGGCAAATTCGCCGCCGTGACGATTGCCACCAACATGGCAGGCCGGGGCACCGACATCCAATTGGGTGGTAACGTTGAACTGAAGGTGCTTGAGGCGATTGCCGCCGACCCGCACCTGCACCCCGATGAAGTGCGCGCCAAGATCGAAGGCGAACACGCTGAAGAAAAGGCCCGCGTTCTGGCCGCTGGCGGCCTGTTCGTTCTGGCCACAGAACGCCACGAATCGCGCCGGATCGACAACCAGTTGCGCGGTCGTTCGGGCCGTCAGGGCGACCCGGGCCGCTCGTCCTTCTTCCTGTCCTTGGAAGATGACCTGATGCGGATTTTCGGGTCCGAACGCCTGGACAAGGTGCTTTCGACGCTGGGTCTGAAAGAGGGTGAAAGCATCGTTCATCCATGGGTCAACAAATCGCTGGAACGCGCGCAGGCCAAGGTCGAAGGTCGCAACTTCGACATCCGCAAGCAGCTTTTGAAATTCGACGATGTGATGAACGACCAGCGCAAGGTCATCTTTGGCCAGCGGCTTGAGATCATGCAGGCCGATGATCTGGAAGAGATTGTGCAGGACATGCGCCATCAGGTGGCCGAAGACCTTGTCACCTTTTACCTGCCAGCGAAATCCTATGCCGATCAGTGGGACGTGCCCGGCCTTTATGCCGCTGTCATCGAAAAGATGAACATGGATCTGCCGATCATCAAATGGGCTGCCGAAGAGGGCGTTGATCAGGCCGTCGTGCTAGAGCGTCTTGTTGCCGAAAGCGACAAGCTGATGGCTCAAAAGCTTGAGGCGTTCGGGGCCGAGACGATGCGCACCATCGAAAAGCAGTTCCTGCTGCAGACGATTGATGCCAAGTGGCGCGAACATCTGGTGACGCTGGAACATCTGCGCACCGTTGTCGGTTTCCGTGGCTATGCCCAACGCGACCCGCTGAACGAATACAAGACAGAGGCGTTTTCCCTGTTCGAATCGATGCTGAACTCGTTGCGGCAAGAGATCACGCAAAAACTGGGTCTGGTGCGCCCGATGACGACCGAAGAACAGCAGGCGATGATGGCGCAGATGCAGGCGCAGCAACAAGCCGCCCGCAGTGCGGCAGAGCCTCAACCAGAAACTGCGCGCTTGTCAGCGCCTGAGGCAGCGCCCGTTGCGGCGGCTGCCTCTGCCGCTGCGCGTGCTGGCTTTGTCGATGCTGACCCTTCCACATGGGGCAACCCGTCGCGCAACGATCCATGCCCCTGTGGTTCGGGCGAAAAGTTCAAGCACTGCCACGGCAAGCTGGCCTGACTCTGCAAGCTGGCCTGAGGCTGGCGGGTTGACGCGCTGAAAGAACGCTGCTGGCAGTCGCCAAAAACTGGCGAAGGCGCATTAGTCGTGCACGTTCATCCGTTTTTCGAAAATCAGGCCCTGCGGATCGGCACGGCGGGCAAAGACGGTGCCGCCATGAACCAAAACGGCGTGACAGGCGATGGCAAGATCCAGTCCGCTTCCGGGTTTGGAGCTTTGGTCGTCTGGCGCATAGCGCGCAAATGGCTCGAATATCCGTTCAAGTTCAGCCTCTGGAACACCGTTGCCGTGGGCACTGACGCTGACCGAAAGGGCCGATCCAGCGTCCACGGCCACACGAACCAGCACCTCGGTGTGGTCTTGCGTGTGATGGACCGCGTTGTGCACGATGTTTTCAAAAGCGCGGTACAAAAGTTCACCGTTCACCTTGGCAACGACCGACCCTGCGCCTTCATAGCGGCAGGTTATGCCGCGCGCCTGACCTTCAAACTGGCATCCTGAACAATTGACTGCAGAGGCGGCTCTGTTGCACAAATCGTCTAACGGGCGGATGGCCCCTTTTCCCGGACGGATCTATCCCACGACCTTCGTGACGGGGATGCCGAGCGCGGTGACGCCGTTCAGGATGGCGACACGAACCTGAAACTCTGCCACCTGACGGTTGAAGTCCCGTGTCATGAGGCGCTGGCCCAGCCGTTTCGCTGCGCGGAGCTTCAGTTCACACCGTGCTTCCGATCGTCGGGAAAACGATCCCCCGGACTGTCTTCTGATCCGCCTTACCCCTGTAGACGGGCTGCCGACCACGCTTGCCTGCCGGCTGCGCCGCCCACGCCACATCAGAATCAAACCAGATCGTCAGCGATCCGCGGCGCTTGAGCGCCTTGTTGCGCGCGGCCCAGTTGATGGTCTCGTAGGTCGGTGTGCCAAGCCTGCTCATCCACCCCAGCTATCACACTGGATTCGTGAGATGAATCCCTCACGGGAGTTGTGCAACAGAGTCGTTGTCCGGCAACAGGTCTAAGAGATATCCTGCACAAAGTGCGACGCACGGCTGACCGTGGCCGGGTGAGACTGCCCGACAAGTTTCGTATTCCCGACAAAAGGCGTCACCCAGTTATACGGCAGGGTGCTGCCGATCCGTATCCGCCATGCTAGGCAAACATCCGATCAAGCGTTTCATTCAAACACCACAGCGGCATGGATGCGCAGGTAATCCAGTCGCACCTCGTGATAGCCGCCCCCAACGTCGCGGCTGACAATATCTGCTCCGGTCAGTGCGTCGTAGACACGGACGGGCGGTATGGGCAGGCGAACGCGGGCTGTCACGGGGCCGATGCTTTGAATATCCTCAATCATCTCCATCACCCGCAGCTTGCCGTCTTCGCCCCACGCTCCCCGTCCGCGTACAGTCGGTGCGCCAAACCACAGGTGCAAGATATGCCGGTCGCCTTGTGCCGAGACCGAGGCGCGGCCCGTGCTGGCCATATCAGTTACCACCACCGGATTAGGCAAAAACCGCTGAATCAGCCGGGCGACAAGCTTGCGGTACAAAGGCTGGCCCGACGCGTGATAAGTCTGAAAGATCGGCGTGCCGATGTAGGCCAAACCGCCGTTGACCGTCACCAACGGCCCAAGCGGGGCAGCGCCCGGCATATCCGGCGCGTGCTGATGCGAACAGAAATGCGCCCATGTGCGGTTGAAATAGCTGGGCAGTGCCAAAGCCAGAACCTGCGCTGTGGTGGCAGTGATCGCCCGTGCCGCACCGTAAACCACAAAGGCACCCTGTGGCAGGCCGGGCAGGCCACTGGTCGCATAAAACGGATTGCTCGGATGCAGGGCACCACTGGCTGTAAAGCCCAGATCAAGACCGGCCAGCGGCTGACCCGCTGCATCAAGCCCCGACTGGCCCGACAGGATAGCGCCGCCGCCAGCTTGCACAAACGCGGCGAGTCTTTCGGTCAGCGGTCCATCAAGATGCACCGCGTCCGGCAGGATCAGCACGCGGTAGGCGGCAAAGTCGGTTGACGGGTCGATGACGTCGAACGGGATCTGCAACTCTTGCAACATCTGGGCGGCAGCGTCGTCGGCCACATGGTTTCGCCCGCCCGCCGGGTTGAAGAACTCTTCCGACAGGATCGCCACGTCCGAGATTTGGCGGGCACCGCGCAAAAACGGTTCCAGCTTTTCGATCCTTGCATACGCAGGCGCGATAGATCGGTAGGTGTCATGGTTGATCGCCCCGTTGGGATGCAGTTGATCGCCGACCAGACTTTTCGACCCCAGCGCCACCATCTGCGCGCATTCATACTCCAGCGCATCGGGATGCTTGAAACCGCCAAACTCCCCCCACGAGGTGTGGAACTTGCCGGTGTGCGACACCACATCATACCCCATCGGCACCGCATAGCGGGCGGATGACGGAAAGTGGTCATAGCCCCAGCCACCGGTTGGCAGGCTTTCCAGTTCCAGATGCGTATACGGGGCAAAGCGCTTGGGCCCCTGTTTGTGAATATGCCCGCAATTGTAGAAAATCCGCAGGTCGGGGAATTCGGCCTTTAGCGCGGCAGACAGATCGGTGCGGAACCGTTCGTTCACCCATTCGTCGTTGGCCAGACGGTGCTCTGGCAGGTCAGAGTCCTGCCCGTGGTCCAGCATCGTGGCCAGACATTCGGCGCATACGCAATCCGGTGTCAGCACGATGTCGAAGAAC
This sequence comes from Rhodobacterales bacterium, assembly GCA_038231775.1. GTDB lineage: Bacteria > Pseudomonadota > Alphaproteobacteria > Rhodobacterales > Rhodobacteraceae > Stagnihabitans. The sequence goes on from JBBRKS010000093.1 coordinate 6,520, forward strand.
AGACCCGGCGTTGTGGGATAGCGGTGCATCACCTCACGCGCATGGGCCAAAAGTTCGGTCCGGTAGGCGTCATGGTTCAGGCACAGGGTGTGCCACCCGGCCTGCAATTGCGCCGGGTCGAACCGGTTGCCATGTTCTGCCGAACGGGCGCGCCATTCGGGATGCCGGCGGGCGTTCCGCTCATCCCACTGCACGGTGATGTAAACCGGGGCTTCGATATCGGCGGCGTTCAGGGCGGTGATCATATCGCCCAACAGGTCGGGCCGGGTCAGGTTGGGATGCGGCGCGCCGACTTTGGTCGGGTAATACGACCAGCCATGATGGCATTTGGCAAAGAGCGTGATGCTGTCGACATGGGCGGCCTTCAGCGTCGCCACAAAATCCTGCGGATCAAAGGCGCACCGATGCCCGGGATATGTTCCGAGGTGTGAAAATCGAGGTGAATCTGGCGATACCGCATCGGTTTTTGCATCGTCTGCTCCTTGGTGTCGCTGTCGGCAGCGAAGTGGTTTTAACGGATCAGCAGGACAGGCCGCACCACTCGCCCTTACGCCCGAACCGATGCCAGCAACGTCTTGCGCGCCGATTTCAGGTGAAACGTGCAGGTCGCCTCAACCCTTGTCAGATCGCGTGACAGCAGGGCGTCGATGTAGTCCAGATGTTCGGTGATCGCGACGCGGTTGCGTTCAGCCTCGTCACTTTTGTTCCACTGGTAGTGATAGTGGAAAATCAGCGAAATCACGTCGTAAAAATCCCCAATAAAGCGGTTGTGCGAGGCGTCATTGACCAGCCGGTGAAAGCGTTCGTCAAGGTCGGAAAAATCGTGAAAGCGCAGTGAAACCTCGGTCTGCAGCAGCAAATGTTCGGCTTGCAGGGATCGCAAGGCCGCCCATGCCAGCGCGTCGTGTGGTTGCGCAATAAAGGCCCGGGCAGAGCGCAGTTCAAACATCTCGCGCACTTCGAACAGTTCCAGCGCAAAGTCCTTGGTAAACCCCATGAAACACCAGCCGGAGTTCGCCCGCTTTTCGATCAGACGGAACCGGCTGAACCGGTTGAGGTATTCACGGATGCCGCTGGTGGAAACTCCAAACTGCCTTGCCAGATCAAGCTCGTTGATCACGTCGCCGGGTTTGCGGTCGGCGCGCAAAAGCCATTCCATGAACTTCTTTTCGACCTGCAAAGAGGTAGACACGGTATCCGCGCGTTCAAACGCGTCGCCTGATTGGGGCAGGCGGATCACGCTGCGACCCTGCGGCCCCATGTCGATGATACCCCGCTCTGCCAGTTCTGCCAGCACTTTGCGCACCGTTGTCCGGCTGGCGCCAAGTCGTTGTTTCAACACGCTTTCAGACTGAATGGGACTGCCCGGTTGCTGTTCGCCCAGATGGGACAGCATGGCGTTGAAGGTCTTTTTGTACACCGTATCGTTCTTCATGCCTGCCCCCTCGCCCTCTGGTTCTTTACTGTAGTTTATTGTCCATAAAAAACAAGTTGACCGAATCCAAATTAATCGGTTTTTTATCGACAAGAAGCACGGGTGGGGAGCGGCTCGGATGACTGAAAAAGACGACACGGCCATTCTGACCATTCGCGGCCTGTACAAAAGTTTTGGCCCGGTCGAGGTGTTGCGCGGTGTCGATCTTGATCTGCATTCCGGCGAAGTTCTGGCGCTGGTCGGTGACAATGGCGCGGGCAAATCCACCTTGATCAAGCATGTCGCCGGGGTGTACCGCGCCGATGCCGGTGAGATTTTGCTGGAGGGCCAGCGCATTGATGTCGCAACGCCCCGGCAAGCCCGCGAAAACGGGATCGAGACGGTCTATCAGGACCTGGCACTGGCGGATGACCTTTCGGTCGGGGCCAACATCTTTCTGGGGCGCGAACCGATACGGCGGCTTGGCGGCGTGATCCCCTATGTCGATGACCGCAAGATCCGGCTTGAAACCGCCGATCTGTTGGCGCGGCTTGGCAGCCATATCCCGGCAGAGGCCAAGACCGTGGCGCGACTGTCAGGTGGCCAGCGGCAGGCAGTGGCGATTGCACGGGCGATCTACTGGAAAGCCAAGGTCGTCATCATGGATGAACCGACAGCGGCCCTTGCGGTGATGGAGCGGGACAACGTGATCCGCTACGCCCGGGACCTCGCCAGCGCCGGGGCAGGGGTCATCTATATCGGCCACAATCTGGTCGAAATCCTTCAAGTCGCGGACCGCATCGCCGTGATGTTCCGTGGCACCATCACCCACACGACACGGGCATCTGAAACCACGCAGGAAGAACTGATCAAATACATGACTGGGTATCGGAAGACTGAAAAAGCGGCCTGAGTGCCGCATAGGGAGGACGTAAAATGCTGTCGAAATGGATGCTGGCAACCTCGGTTGCCACACTGGCTTTGTTGTCTGCCGAAACGGCCACGGCAGAGGTGAAAATCTCTGTCATCGTCAAGGCGACGACGTCGGAATACTGGCAATGGGTGTTCAAGGGTGCTGAAGCGGCCGGAAAAGATCTTGGCATCACGATCGAGGAACTTGGTACGCCCAAGGATGATGCCGCTGGCCAGATTGCCGTGCTGGAAACCGCCGCCGGTGGCAAGCCCGCCGCCATCGTGATTTCGCCGACCGTGGCAGAGGCTTTGGGTGACCCGATCTCTGCCGTTTCAGATTCCGGCATTCCGGTCATCATGATCGACTCGGGTGCCAAGACTGACAACTACGCCGCCTTCCTGACCACCAACAATGAGGCGGGTGGCAAGGCCGCTGCTGACGCCATGGCGACCTGCATCAAGGAACGCACCGGCAAGGTCGCTGGCAAGGTCGCCTTCATCACGGCACTGGCCGGGCACGAATCGCTCGACAGCCGCGACAAGGGCTTCAAGGACGGCGTTGCCGCCTATCCTGATCTGCAAATCGTCGGCAACCGTGTTGGCAACAACGAAGAAGCCGAAGGCATGAGCTTTACCGCCGACATGGTCACCAAAGACCCCGATCTGGTCGGCATATTTGCCGACAACGCGCAGATGGGCACCGGTGCTGGCGGTTCGGTCAGCGAACAGGGCATCGGCGACAAGTTGTGTCTGGTGGCCTTTGACGCTGATGCCGGCGAGTTGGAGCATCTGAACGACGGCTCTATCTATGCGCTGATCATCCAGGACCCCTACATGATGGGCTATGCTGGCGTCTGGTATGGATACGCCGCCTCGAAAGGCACGCGTCTGCCGAAGTTTGTTGATACCGGCGTCGGCGCTGTGACCAAAGCGAACATGGGCGACCCGGCGTTTGCAGGGCTGCTGGATGTGACCAAACGTACCCTCGCCCCGTTCACCGGGAAGTGAGGTTCTTCGGCATGGGTCGACACTTTCCGAAGTCGGTCTCCCAAGGCAGGCCCATGCCGCTTTTCCCCAACCCGGGGTGTTCCAAATACACGGCGGCCCCGCGCCGTTGCGAATGAAAGTCGTCAAGATGCAAAGCCTGTACCGGCGGCTGCCTGTAGAAACCTATGTTCTCGCCTTCACCCTGTTGCTGTGGATCATCCTGACCGCCATTGCGCCAAATTTCCTGACCGGTGGCAACATTTCAAACATGATGCGGCAGGTGGCGGTGTCAGGTATTATCGCGATTGGTGCGTTGTGCCCGATCCTGATTGCCGGGATTGATTTGTCCGTCGGCTCTGTCGCGGCCTTTTGCGGTGTGCTGGTCGCCCAGCTTCTGGCGCACAAGTTCGGCATCACAGCGTCGGTCATTATCGCGATAGCCGCAGGGGTGTCGATTGGTGGGCTGAACGCGGTCGGCGTCGGCATTCTGGGCATTCCGGCTTTCATCGTGACGCTGGCCGGGTTGCAGGTGTACCGCGGTCTGGCCCTGCTGATTTCGGGCGGCATGACGGTCGGCGGCCTGCCCCCCGGCATCAAGGACTTTGCCCGTGGCGCGGTGTTTGGCATCCCCAACCTGTTCCTGACCATGCTGGCGATTGCAGGCCTTGTGCACTATCTGCTGCGCTATTCGCGAACCGGGCGCTATCTCTACGCGCTTGGGTCCAATGCCGAGGCGTCGCGCCGTCAGGGCATCCCGACCTTCCGCATCATGATCATTGCTTATACCATCTCGTCCGGCCTTGCAGCTTTGGCCGCCGTGCTTTTGGTGTCGCGGCTGAGTGTGGCCACCCCGTCAATGGCGAACGCCTATGAACTGCAGGCCATCGCAGCTGCCGTTGTCGGTGGGGCCAGCCTGTTTGGCGGGCGCGGTACTGTGCTGGGCACCGTCGCCGGGGCGGTGTTGTTCACCACGATGGGCAACGGTGCCGTCCTGCTCGACATCGACCCGTTCTGGGAGATGGTGGTTGAAGGTCTGCTGATCGCCTTGGTTGTCTATCTGGACAATCTGCAGAAGCGGCGTCAGACCGGGGCGTGACACCAAAGCCGCCCCGATCCTGCTACGCCCGTGCCTGCTGCCAAACCCTGCATTCGACGCCCCGGCACCCGCTTGCCTATCCAAAATTGGGGCCCTCAATAGACCGAGACATTGATGACCCAAGAGATGAAGGCCCTAGTCTGTGCAACGCCCGGCCAGATCGCGCTTGAAACGCGGCCTGTCCCCGCGCGCGGCCCCGGCGAGGTGCTGATCCGCATTCGCCGCGCTGGGATTTGCGGCACCGATTTCAACATCTTCGCTGGGCATCATCCGTTTCTGGCTTATCCGCGGCTGATCGGCCATGAACTGTCTGGCACGGTAGAGGATGCTCCAGAAGGCAGCCGCTTTGTGCCGGGCCAGATCGTCGCAATCATCCCGTATATCGCCTGCGGCACCTGCCACGCCTGCCAGAACGACAAGCCGAATTGCTGCATGAACATCGCCGTGCTGGGTGTCCACAAGGACGGCGGCATGTGTGAATGGCTGGCCGTTCCAGAGATCAATGTCCAAAGCGTTGACGGTCTGACGCTGGATCAGGCTGCGACCGTCGAATTTCTTGCCATCGGTGCCCATGCCGTGCGACGGGCAGGTGCAATCGCCGGGCGCAAGGTTCTGGTGGTGGGGGCCGGTCCGATCGGTCTTGCCACCGCCCTGATGGCCAGCATCGCGGGGGCCAAGGTCACGCTGGGCGATCTGGACTCTGACCGTCTTAGCCTTGCCGCCGCCACAATCCCGCTGGACGCCACTCTTGTCGCCGATCAGAGTTTTGCGGCCTCGGCGCAGGCCGCAACCAACGGTGCAGGCTATGACGCGGTGTTCGACGCCACCGGCAACCGCACCTCGATGGAGCGTGGTTTTGCCCTTGTCGCCCATGGCGGCACCTATGTGTTTGCCGGGCTGATCAAGGATGACATCACCTTTTCTGATCCCGAATTTCACAAGCGCGAAATCACCCTGATGGCCAGCCGCAACGCCACGGCTGAGGATTTTGCCCATGTCATCACCAGCATCCGCACCGGGCTTGTGCCGGTTGGCGCCCTGCTGACGCACCGCACCTCGCTTGACGATGCAGCACAAAACCTGTCCCATTGGGCCAGTCACAGAACTGGCCTGATCAAGGCCCTGATAGAGATTGCCTGAATGGCGCAGCGCATCCTTCAGTTTGGCACCAGCCGGTTCCTGCAAGCCCATGCTGACCTGTTCGTGCATCAGGCACGGCTGGTCGGGCAGGATATCGGGCCGATCACCGTCGTAAAGATTTCACCGGGGGCAGAGCGGGCCGGTCGTCTGGCGCATCTGGCGCGGCCTGACGGCTATCCTGTGATCATCCGTGGTCTGGTTCAAGGCCAGCCGGTGGAAGAGAGCCACCATGTCACCAGCATCACAGCGACGCTGAATGCGGTGGACGACTGGCCCCGGCTGGTGTTGTGCTTTGTCGGGCAAACAGAGATCGTCTTCTCGAACGTCGGTGAAACCGGCTATGACATTCCGGCGGCAGACCGCACCCTGAACTTTGCAGACCCGGGCATTCCCACCAGCTTTCCGGGCAAACTGCTAGCGCTTCTGGCCGCGCGATTTTCTGCCGGGGGTGCGCCTTTGCTGATCCTGCCATCAGAGCTGATCGCAAACAACGGCACCGTTCTGCGCCAAACACTGACAGCCCTTGCCACCGATTGGTCGGCCCCGTTTGCGTTCATGGAGTGGCTGGCGGGGTCGGTCACCCTGTGCAACACGCTTGTCGACCGCATTGTGCCCACGGCGCTCGATCCGGTTGGGGCCATCGCCGAACCTTATGCGCTGTGGGCCATCGAATGCCCTGCGGGTCTGACACTGCCCTTTTCGCATCCTGCCATCATTCCCACCGCCGATCTTGAACCTTATCTGCGGCTGAAACTGCACATCCTGAACCTAGGCCACACTTACCTTGCCGAGGCTTGGCTGACCCAAGCCCGCGCCCCAACCGAAACCGTGCGTGAGATTTTGTCTGATCCGGTCATGCGCCCCAGTCTGCTGTCTTTGTATGCTGACGAGGTTATCCCCGGCTTTGCCACCCACGGCATGGAAAAGGCGGCACAAACCTATGTGGTTGAGGTGATGGACCGGTTCGACAACCCCTTCCTTGCTCATCCGCTGCGCGACATCGCCCAAAACCACAAGATCAAGATCGCACGGCGGGTCGAAGGGTTTCTGGATTGGGTCCTTGAACGCGATGCCGGGATAAACCTGCCGCGGCTGACGACCTTCGCCTTTGCCGCCAAGGGATAGCCGCCCTGTTTGCAGCCGCAGACAAGGCGTGATTGCCCCGCTGAACAGTCCGCACATCGCCACCGTGGCACATCAAACTCATTCAGCCCGGGCGAAGACCAAAGACTTGGGCAGCACCTGCCAGAAATAGGCCGATACCCAGACGCCGGATAGTGACAAACCACCAAACGCCCCACGGGTATCCCTTCGCCTGCCCAGTTTCGTCAGAAAATCCAGCGCGGTCGTGGAAGCGGCCCCGCGCGTTGGGGCAGCCTCGCACGTCTCTACCAGCCCCTCCATGTTAAGCTGATCGGAATTGGCTTCGGCTTCGGTGACGATGACGAACAACCGCTCTGCCCCGGCTGCGGCTCCGTCAGGGCAATCGGAACAGATCACCATGGGCGCACCAAGGGCAGCCGGTCGCGCGCTGTCCTCGACCCGCGTATGGGCCGCGTGGACGCAATATTGCGAGTCGATGTGCACCCGGTTGACATCGCGCTGGCCCTGATCTTCACCCTGCACGGCAAATGTCAGTTCATCGCACTGCTTCAACTCGGGGCTGGTGGTCAGATCAAGGCCCTGTTCGGGCGGGGCAGCGGCCAAAGCCCGGCGGCATTCGCGCGCCGGATTGCCGCCCTGACCGGGCCGGTCCAGATCGGCGGCGCGGCTTTGGGTAAGGTCGGCGGTCAGGTCCACCGGCGATGGGTTCAGAAGTGACCCCTCACCCGCCGCCGCCGTCAGCATCGCAGCCAGTCGTTCTGCCGCCGCCATCCGCGTCAGAAGGGCCGTCAGGGCCACCTTGTCACCCGGAGCCCAGGAAAGACCGACCGGCGTTGTCCCGATCGACGCACGCCGCCCGAACCACAGCCGCCCCTGATCGGCCACGACCTGAACTGACGCTCCTGCAGCGTCAATCACAACAGGTACCTGACCCGCCGCATTCAGCGCCGCTACGGCTGCGGCCAAGGCCAGGGCCGCCGGATCATCGGCAGGCACCGGTTGCCCAGTGGACAAATTCACAACAGGTGCAATCCGCAGCGCGGTATCCACCGGCCGCGCCACCAGTCGGGCAAATCGGGCTGTTGCAGGCAAGTCCCCGGCTTTGGGACACAAATCTGCGGATTTGGGCACGCATCCGGCGGCAACCGGGCGCAGGTAGGCGCGGCTCGTCTGAACGTCTTCGATCTGGGCATAGGTCATGGCGGTGTCGGCAGGCGCTGCGGCATCAGGAACCAGCCCGAACAGCGTGCCCAGCCCAAAGCCCTGCACCAGACCCGCTGCAATTTCATCACCCTGCACCGCGAACTTGCGCACCCCCGTGGTGCCGCGCCCACACAGAACGGCAGCGTCGA
>JBBRKS010000094.1:0-14523 GCA_038231775.1 Rhodobacterales bacterium
AAGATCAACCCAATCACCACGCCCTGCCGCACGCACGGAAGGATCACCCGCCATTGCAGCCCCAGATCGCTGATCCCCAACAAATACCCCGCCTCCAGCAAATCCTTCACGGCCAAAGCGTTCAGACTGCTTTTCATCGGCACATAGTAAAGCGAGGCTCCAAGCGGAATATATCCCCAGATCAACAGCCATGGCGAACCGGTCAGCACGATCCCATAATTGCCCGCGTAAAGCCGCAGCAAGCCCAGCGCCATCACGATCCCCGGCACCGCATAGGGCAGCACGACCAACCCGGCCAGCCAGCGGTCCACCTTGGGAAAATAGCAGTGCGCTGCAAGGATCGCGGGCACGCAAATAGTAGCCGAGGCGACCAGTGACCCCACCGCCAGAACCAATGAATTGCGCAACGCCAACCCAAACCGCGGATCGGTCACAAGGTCGCCCACCCACCGCGTCGTATAGCCCAGTGGCAGCACCGATCCGGCCCAATCGACCGCAAAGGCGTTCAATCCCACGGCAAGGATCGGCAGAAACAGCAGCGCCAGCAACACCGCCACAAGGCCAAAGCGCAGCGGGTCACGCATCCCGGTTGACCCTGCGTTTGGCCCAGACCTGCTGGACGACAATGGGCAGCACCAGTGTCGCCACAAGGATCATCGACAGCGCATCGGCCAGATTGGGCTCTGAAAACACATCCCCCGCGACAAGTTCGCCAATGTGGATCGTCACAAGGTTGACGTTGCCGCCCGCCAGCGCAAAGGCAGTGGCATAGGTGCCCATCGCGTTGGCAAACAGCAAAACCGCCGCGCCCGCCAGACTTGGCGCCAAAACCGGCAGCCCGATCCGCAGCCAGAACGTCAGGCGCGACACCCCCAGCAGACGGGCAGCCTCTTCAATCTCAACCGTCAAGGCCTTCAGGCTGGGAAAGATCACCAAAATCCCAAGGCAGACCTGAAAGTAGGAATAGACCATGACCAGACCGCCGATCGAATAGATGTTCAGGTTTTCGATCAGACCCGCGGCCTTCAACAACAGCGTGAAGGACCCCGACAGGCCGAACATGATGATGAAGGCGAAAGCCAGGGGGAACCCGGTGAAATTCGCCCCGATGTTGGAATAGGTCAGGATCAGCGTCTGCACGCCTTGCGGCATGCGCTGCAAAAGCCGCGATATGGGCAAAGCGGCGACCATGCCGATCACCGTGGTCAGCACAGACAGCCACAGGCTCGTGACAAATGCCCCGCGATGATAGGCGGACAGGACCAGTTCGACATAGTTGCCAACCGACCAAGCCCCGCCGCGTAAAAAACTAGAGACGACAACCGCCAGCAATGGCAGGATCTCAAACAAAACAAGCACCGCAAACAGCGGCGCTAGGGCAAGCATCAACCGTTTCGGGCGTTTCATCGGCAGCCGGTGCAAAAGGGGCCTGCGAAAGCGGCCCCGGATCGCCCCGGGGCCGGAAGAGGGATCAAAGCTTGGTCGCCACCTGCTCTTGCCACATTTGTACAAGGGTCTTGGCCGCGTCTGACCACAGCGCCGCGTTGATCGGGCGGGCCTTGGCGTATTGCTCGGCCGGCAGCACCTTGGCGGCAGCCTCCGCCGGCAGCGTGATGTGGTCAATCCGGATCGGGCGGGCATAACCCAGCGCGAACAGGATCTGCCCCTCATCCGACAACGAGAATTCGCGGGCCAGTTTGGCGATGTTCGGGCGCTTGCCATAGGCGTTGATCGTTGTGGTATAGCCAGAGGTGACCGACCCATCCGACGGGATCAGGACGTCAAACTTGTCCGCGCCCACGATATCGCGCCACGCCAGCGCGTTGAAATCCCAGACCAAAGACACCTCAACCTCGCCCTTTTCCATCGTGGCAACAGAGGCGTTCACCGGCATCAGGCGTCCCGCATCGGCAAGCTTGCCAAAGAACTTCATCGCCGGGGAAAGGTTGTCTTCACTGCCGCCCATCGCAATTGCCGCCGCCAGAACAACCGCGTTCGACTGCGCGGCCTTGCCGACCTCGCCAACGCTGACCTTGTAGGTGCCGTTCAGCAGATCGGCAAAAGACTTGGGTGGGTTGGCCACGGATTTAGAGATCAGCAGGGCAATTGTGCCGGTGTAGCCCAGCGCCCAATGGCCTTCGTCATCGCGCGCCCAGGTCGGGATCTGGTCCCAGGTGGTGGTCTTGAACGGCTGGCTCAGCCCGCGCGCAATCGCAATCGGCCCGAACTCCAGACCCACTTCACCGATATCCGCCGAAGGATTGGCCTTTTCCGCCTCAAACTTCGCCAGCTCTTCGGCAGAGGACATGTCGGTGTCGGTGTGCGTGACACCGTACTTGGCCGAAATCGCCTTCCACTGTGCGCCCCAGTTGGCCCAGTCATCGGGCATACCAAGCGAGTTGATCATCCCTTCGGCCGTGGCCGCCGCCGCCATATCTGCCATCGCATCGGCGCGCACGATACCCGAACTCAGCATCAAAGCGCCAAAGCTTAAGGTGAAGAAGTCGCGTTTGGTGATATCCATGTCGATGCCCCTCGATTGAATGCTCCTGAAAGCCTGCACGCCAGTTGATGACAGGCCGATGATGTCCGTGTGATGATTGGATGAAGCTGGCATAAAGCCGCCCGGTTTCAGGCGGCGGCGCGCAGATACGTAGATACAAACGATGTACGGTGCATATAAATTTCGTCGCCTTCAAAACGGGCCACGGGCTATGAACAAGCATAAATCATCCCCCAAAGAAAAGGAAAAAGGCGGCCAACTGGTCGTCCGGGTCGACAAGTCAGACCGCGCCGCTTTCACCGCACATTGTGGAAGGCTGGACACCACCGCTGCCCGCGAAATGCGCCGCTTGATGCGCGAATTCATCGCCTCTGGCACTCCGGCGGTTGCAACGGCAGGTGTGGCATACCCCACTTGCCGAACCTGTGACGCAGCCGTACGCCGTGCCGCGATCCAAGCGACCGACCGATGCGCCTGACCAACAGACCCTGCACGTCGCGTCCGAGGCGTGGTTGAACAAGCGCATCCTGACCAACCTGTCCAACACGAAACCCGCCTGGCTAAACCACCCTTACGCAGGCGCTCCGCACCTCATGCACGTCACCGGACCTACAAAACGCCGCGCATGACGCGTGCCGCAGTCGCCCGCCTCTTTTCGAGATCTTGTGCAGTTGAGGTAATTTTTGCGTTTGGGGCAAGTCGGTTCGGACGCAACGAAAAACGCAGACCTTACACTCCCGGCAAAAAACACCGCAATTCGGCCTACGACCACCAAGCCATGCTGTTCCTATGCGACGCGCAGCATCCGAACACGGGCATAGGCCGCATCAGATACCTTTAGAAACTGAAAAGCTGGAGTAAGTTCAACGGATGCGACAGTTGAAATAGGGAAATACCAACAAGCCTTTCGCCCGGCAGTCTGTCCCCCATATATACGAACGCATGATAGAAAAAGCGTCGCAAATCCGTTGCGATGGGGCAACAAATTGCGATGACACCGTCAAATATCGCAATACATATCCCGGTGCGGAATACCGGCGTCGTCATAAACCGCACCCACCGGGCGAAACCCCAGCGCCTCGTAAAAGCCAAGCGCGTGGGTCTGTGCGCCCAGCTTGACGTGCTTGACCCCGGGCAGGGTGGCAAAGGTCGCAACCGCCGCCCGGATCAGGGCTGCCCCCAGACCCCGCCCCCGCGCGCTGGCTAAAACGCAGACCCGGCCAATCTTGCCGGTATCGCCCAAGACCAGCAGCCGGGCTGACCCCAGCGGCTGCCCATCCTCGGTCGCAAGCAAATGAACCGCCGCGTCATCCAGATCGTCCAGTTCATCCGCCTCTGACACGCCCTGTTCTTCGATGAACACCGTCCGTCGCAGGGCACGGCACAGGGCGATATCGCGGGTCTGGCCAATCGCAACCGTCACGCGAAATAATCCTGCAAAATCCGCGTGTAGACCGCTTTAAGCTTGACGATCTGCGCCACTTCAACCCGTTCGTCGACCTGATGCATCGTCTTGCCGACCAGCCCGAATTCGACCACCGGGCAGTGGTTCTTCACAAACCGCGCGTCCGACGTCCCGCCAGAGGTTGACCGTTCCGGCACAATCCCGGTTTCCGCCTGCACTGCCTTGGCCACCAGTTCGGTGAACGGCCCCGGTTCGGTCACAAAGCTTTCGCCCGATATGGTCACCCGCAAGTCAATCTGCACCCCGGTCGCCGCCGTCACCGCCCGTGCCTGCGCTTGGAGCCATTCGGTCAGACTGGCCCCGGTGTGCGAATCATTGAACCGGATGTTCACCGTCGCACTGCCCTTGGCCGGGATCACGTTGGTCGCGGGGTTGCCGCAGTCAATTGTGGTGATCACCAGGGTCGACCCGTCAAAATAGGCCGTCCCGTAGTCCAGCGGCAGCGCCTCCAGCCCGGACAACAGCATCACCAGCGCGCTCATCGGGTTGCGGGCGCGGTGCGGATAGGCCGAATGGCCCTGCACACCCTGCGCGCTGAAATAGGCGGTCAGCGACCCGCGCCGCCCAATTTTCATGGTATCACCCAGCCTGTCGGGGCAGGTCGGCTCCCCAACCAGACAATGGGTCATCCGTTCGCCCTGCTGCCCCATCCAGTCCAGCAAGGCCACGGTACCGTCCACCGAAGGCCCCTCTTCATCGCCGGTGATCGTCAGGATCACGGCACCGTCCGGCGGCGTCGCCTGCACGAAATCGACCGCCGCCGCCGCAAACGCCGCAACCGCCGATTTCATGTCAGTCGCGCCGCGCCCGTACATCCAGCCGTCCAGCACCGCAGCCCCGAACGGGTCTTGCGTCCAGGCCGCGACATCGCCGACCGGCACCACATCGACATGGCCGTTGAACCCGAAACTGCGGTTCGCCCCCTTGTTGCCCCAGCGCGCAAACAGATTGGCGACGCCACCCCGGTCCACCCGGTGGCACTCAAACCCCGCAGCCCCCAGCAGGCCTTCAAGGATCGCCATCGTCCCGCCCTCAACCGGCGTGACAGAGGGGCAGCGGATCAGGGCAGCGGTCAGGGCGACAGGATCGGTTTTGGACATCATAGCCTCCATCAGGCGATCAGACGTAGCGGTCAGACCGACCCGCTGCAACATTGGATGACACAAGCGCCAAATTGCGCTAGGCTCGGCCCAAATAAAACACCAAGGCAGGGCACAGCCCGCATTGGGACTGAGGCGGCGAGAACGAGGCAGTGATGGCAGTCTTTTCAAGGTATTCCCGGCGGGGGGTGGCTTAACATGTCTGATTGGCTTGCCCTTTCGGACAGCGTCAGCCCCGGGCCGACCCAATCCACGCTGGACCGTGGCCTGCTGGTGGTCGAGTTTTCCTTGCCACTCGCCGAGCCACAAGTGCTTTTGGCGCATCAGTCGCAGCACGGCCCTCAAAACGTCACACAGCACGGCCCGCAAAACGGCCCCCAGAACGTCACACAGCCCACCGCGCAGCACAGCCTTTCCCTGTTTGTAGACCCGCAGACCGGGATCAGCCTGCTGCACCGGCGCGGCGAACAGGCGGTGCGCCACCGCCTGCCGGGCGCTTTGCCCAACCTGCGCGCCACGGCCCGGCTTTCCTTTACCTTCGACGCCCAGGCCGATCAGTGGTGCCTGGTGGTTGAGGTCATCGGGATGCCCGAACACGCCCGCAGCGTTCTGGGTGCGGGGGCGCTGCCCCTGTGCGTTGCCGATCTGCAGGCCATGGCCATCGGCGGGCCTGACACCCGGCGTCACCCGGCCGTCCTGTGGTTTGGCGCCAGTGCCGCCCTGACGCTGCCAATGCGTGCGCCGTGGATCGGGCCGCGCACCGTGATTGACACCAGCCGAGGCCCGGTTGCGGCGACCGACCTGCGCCCGGGCGACCTGATCGCCACGCTGGATCAGGGCTTGCTGCCCCTGCACCGCGTGATCCGCCGCCGCCTGCCGTCACGCGGCAGCTTTGCGCCGATCCTGCTGCGCAGCCCGTTCTTCGGCCTGTCGCGCGATATTCTGGTCTCGTCCGATCAACTTGTCCTGATTTCGGGCGCTTCGGTCGAATACCTGTGCGGCGTGGAAGAGGCGTTGGCCCCCGCTGTGGCGCTGTGCGATGGCAAGGTCGCCGAACGCGAACAGCGCCGCGCTGTGACCGATACCTTAGCCCTTGATCTGGGCCGCCCGGCCTTGATCGTCAGCGATGGCTGCTGCCTGCTCTCCGCTTGTGAGACGGGGACAGAGGCTTTGCCGCGCCGCGCCCTCGCCCCGTTCGAGACGCTGCCCCTGATGGCCCTTTTGGGCCGCACCGCCCTGCGCCACGTCGCCTAGGTCGCAGCCTAAAAGCAAAGGCGGGCCGAAAACCCGGCTCCCCTCATAAATCAAGTTTCAGTCGTAAAACGGCGTCATCTGGGCCACGATGACCGAGTTTTCCTTCAAAGCCCGCTCCATCAGCTCCAGTTCTGCGGGGTCAATCTCGTCGCCGGATGCCTGACGTTCCGCCAAAGTGCCGTAGCCGGACACGTCCAACGGCGACAAATCGGCCTGCTTCAGGATGGCGACCGTCTCACGCACCGCCTCGGCCTCGTCCACGCCGCTGGCATAAATCACCAGACCCGCGCCGGTCGCCTTGGCAGGCAATCCGTCGCCGGTCTTGCGCCCCACCTCAACCAGCAAGGTGAACACCTGTTGCGGCCGCTTGGCCTTGGCCGGGCCAGTGTCGTCGCTGTCGTCCATCGCGGCCTCCTTGCGTTGCGCGGCACACAGCACAGTGCGGCCGCGAATGTCAATCATCCGCCCTTAACCTGTCGTCAGCGTTTCGCTGGCACGTTCGTGCAGGGTGACGATGGGTTGGGGTGCAGATATGGGCAATGCCGAGGGGTTTTCGGTCAGGACGCGTGTTATTCTGACAAAGCAGGCCGCTCCGGTGTCCAGCTTTGGGACTGCGACCGTGAAGGCGTTTGTTGCGCATGCCCCTTGCAATGCTTCACCCGATCAAACCGCCCTTGCCGATCTGGCAGCGAGTGGCCACGATACCGACGCCGGTTTCGCCCCCCGCCCAACGGCCAGCCATACAACCTGCCTCGTCGCAGGCACGCGGATCGACACGGCATTCGGCCCCATCGCGGTTGAGGCCTTGCGCCCCGGCGACCGCATCATCACACGCGATATCGGCCTTCAGACCCTGCGTCGGTGCGGCCACCACACAGTGGCGTCGCAGGGTGCCCATGCCGCCATCTCGATCCCGGCTGGCACCTTTGGCGATCACGGCTCTTTTCGCGTCGCCCCGCAAACTGTTTTGCTGCTGTCAGGCTGGCTGGGTGAGTTTTACTTCGGCGAGGATAAGGTGCTGGTCAAGGCCGCCGATCTTGCCCGAGCAGGCCTGTTGCGGCAGGATCATTCCGGCTGCCCAGTGACCTATCACCACCTGCTGTTCGACCATCCCGCCCGCATCAGGGCCGAGGGTCTGTGGTGCGAATGCCCCCTGCCGGACCCAAGGCCCCCAAAAGCGCCGCACCCCGAACCCAGCGCCGACCTTTTCGCCCGTTTCCCAGAGCTACAGCGCGATCCGCTGGCCTACGGCCTGCCTGCAAGGCCCCAAACCATCACCCGCGCCGCAGGCATACCCTGACCAATCCAGCAAAGCCGCCCCGCCGCCAAGCGTCAGACAAAAGCTTTCCAAAAGGTTAACAAAAAAATCATTATCATTTTAAAACAATAGCTTATTTAGCATAACACGCGTGTTATCGTGTGATATCACACGTGATATCCCCTGAAATCTTAGTCCCGCAGCAATTCATTGATCGAAGTTTTCGACCGCGTCTGCGCATCAACTTTCTTCACGATCACCGCGCAATACAGGTTGATCCCGCCTTTCGACGGCATCGACCCGGCCACGACAACCGACCCCGCCGGAACCTCGCCGTAAAAAACCGCCCCAGTCTCGCGGTCCACAATCTTGGTCGATTTGCCGATGAAAACCCCCATGCCCAAAACTGATCCAGCCCGGATGATGCACCCCTCAACCACCTCGGACCGCGCCCCGATGAAGCAATCATCCTCGATGATCGTGGGGCCCGCCTGCATCGGCTCCAGCACACCACCAATCCCGACACCGCCCGACAAATGGACATTCTTTCCGATCTGCGCGCAGGACCCGACCGTGGCCCAACCGTCCACCATAGAGCCTTCATCGACGAACGCGCCCACATTCACGAAAGACGGCATCAGCACGACATTGCGCCCGATAAACGCCGACCGCCGCACGATAGACCCCGGCACGGCGCGAAAGCCTGCCGCGCGCCACTGGTTTTCACCCCAGCCGTCGAACTTGGAGGGAACCTTGTCCCACCACGTCGCAGCCCCATTGCCGCCGCCAATCACACCCATGTCATTCAGCCGGAACGACAGCAGGACCGCCTTCTTGGCCCATTGGTTGACATGCCAGTCCGCCCCACGCTTTTCGGCCACCCGCAGCGCACCCTTGTCCAACGCCTCAAGTGTTGCTTCGATCGCGTCGCGGCTCTCGCCTTTGGTGGACACAGAGATGCCGTCGCGGGCCTCCCATGCGGCGTCGATGGCGGTCTCTAGGGCGGCGTAGGACATCAGGTTCTCCGGCGGCTGAACGGTTTTGCGGGCTATAAGCGCAGGCCGCTGGTCTTGCAATCAAAAGGGCGGATCAGGGATGCAGGGCGCAATCTTCCAGCACCCGGGCCAGCGTTTTCAACATCACGGCGCGAAAGCCCGGATTGATGCGGCGGTAAAACGGGATGGCGGCGACCGCCTTGGCAAAGGCGAATGCCCGCCCCCGCGCCCAGGCATCGTCCGACGGGGCCAGGGCTGCGCGAAACACCTCCCGCGCCGGGGCGTCAAACAGGGTCCAGGCAATCAACAGGTCGGTGGCCGGGTCCCCAAGGCCCATGCCGCCCCAGTCAATCACCCCACACAGCCGGTCGCCCTTGGCCAGCAGGTTCAACGGGTGCAGGTCGCCGTGGACCCAGACCAACGCGCCGTCGTGGGGCGGCAAGTGGCGCAACCTTGCGGCGATCCTGGCCAGAACCAACGGGTCCGCCTCATCCCGGAACTGGCCGACATGGTCGGAAAGGGTGGCAAACCGCAGGTCCAGCCGGTCCGCATCGCCGCGCTTTGGGGCACCGGCAGGCTGGGGTTGACCGCGCAGAACGCCAAGAAACGCTGCCAGTGCTACCGCCGCTGCCCCTTGATCCAGCGGCCCGGCAAAGGCCGCGTGACCCGGCAGCCAACGCAAGACCGACCAGCGGAACGGATACCCCTCACCCGCCAAACCCAGCCGGTCCGTCGTGGGCACCGCCAAGGGCAAGCCGGGTGATATCCGGGGCAGCCAGACCGCCTGAACCGAGTTTTGCGCCGCAGCCTCGGCAAAGCGGGGAAAGCGGGCGACAAGGTTGGGGCCGATCCGGTACAGCATATTGTCGGTTCCAGAAACCCCGCCGCGCCGCAAAGGCATCCCGACAAGGTCGGGCATCTGGGCCGCAATCAGTACCTGCGCTTGCGCCGGGGTGATGATGGATTGGGTGTCCTGCACGGCCCTATCCCATCGGGTCGGGCGCTGGATTGGCACCGCAGATCAAGACCGCAACCCTCTCCCCAGGTTGGGGCACGTAGGCGCCCGAGGTCAGCGCCGCCAAGGCCGCAGCCCCCGCCGGTTCGACCAGTTGCCGCAGGCTGCGCCACAGCACGGATTGCGCCGCGGCAATCGCCTCATCCGTCACAAGGACACTGACGACCCCCTGCGCCTTAGCCAGATCGTAGCACAGCCGCCCGATCTTGCTGGCCCCAAGCGCGTTGGCGGCGATGCCGGACACCTGAACCGTGGTCTCTGCTCCTTCAATCAAGGCGCGGTGCAGGGTGGGGGCCAGCACCGGTTCTACCGCCACGATCTTGCGCCGCCCGCCCAGCCAGGCCAACGACCCTGCAATCAGACCGCCACCGCCGACCGCGATCAGGATCGTGTCGGCGTCCAGCCCCTGCGCCTCCCATTCGCGCATCAGGGTGCCTTGGCCTGCGACGGTGGGCACCGCGTCATAGGGGTGGATTTGCATCGCCCCGGTCGCTGCCGCATGGGCCGAGGCCATGGCGGCCGCATCGGCATAGACCCCCGGCACCACCTGCAAATCGGCCCCTTGGGCGCGGATCAGGGCGATCTTGGCGGGGCCTGCATATTCCGGCACATAAATCCGCGCCGGATGACCCAGAGTTTTCGCCGCATAAGCCACCGCCGCCCCATGATTGCCGCCCGAGGCTGCGACGACGCCAGCCTTGGGAACCGGGCCTGCGATCAGCGTGTTGAACGCACCGCGAGCCTTGAAGCTGCCAGTATGCTGGGTGTTTTCCAGCTTCAGCGTGATGCGTCCCGCGCCGGGCACATCCGCCGCCATCACCGGGGTGACCCGGAGATAAGGGGCGATGCGGGCCGACGCCGCCGTTATCTGATCCTGCCAATCCATTGCCCGTGCCTTTTCCTGAACAAGAACACGCTATAGATGTAAGGCTTGGCAAACAACCTTTAGGCCTTTCATGTCTGACACGACCCGCCCGCATCCGTTTCGCGATTCCATTCAGGACGTGGCCGCCACCAACCGCATCCCCGACACGCCGCAGACAAGATCGCCGTCCTACCGGCTGGCCTTTGCTGACCCCGAGTTTCTGACGCGCGAAGAATTGCGCCCCGTGCGGCTGCAACTGGAACTGCTGAAACCGCAGATGATTCTGGATGAGCTGGGCATCCGGTCCACCATTGTCCTGTTTGGCGGCGCGCGTATTCCCTCGCCTGACCGGGCGGGCGAGGCGCGCACCCCGGGGCTTGCGGCCCTTGCGCCCTATTATGACGAGGCGCGCAAGTTCGCCCGCGCCGTGACAGAGCGGTCCTTGCAGACCTATGGGCGCGATTGGGTCATCTGCACCGGCGGCGGGCCGGGCGTGATGGAGGCGGGCAACCGGGGCGCTGACGAGGCGGGCGGCCAGTCGATCGGCCTGAATATCGTGCTGCCGCACGAGCAGGCGCCCAATATTTATGTGACGCCGGAACTGTCCTTCAACTTTCACTACTTCGCGATCCGCAAGATGCATTTCCTGATGCGGGCGGCGGCGATCTGTGTCTTTCCCGGCGGGTTCGGCACGCTGGATGAGATGTTTGAGGCGCTGACCCTGATCCAGACCAAACGGATGAAGCCGGTGCCATTTCTGCTGTTCGGCCGGGCGTTCTGGGAGAGTGTGATCAACTGGCAGGGTCTGGTCGAGGCGGGCACGATTGCTGCGGCGGATCTGGAGTTGATCACCTTTGTCGAAACCGCCGAAGAGGCTTTGGCAGCACTCGGCCCGATCAGGGGGGCGTGAGGTGTCACAGGATAACACGTGTGATATCGTGAGATAACACGCGTGTTATTCCTCGTAAGGTATTGATATATAATGGTTTTGTGTTTTTTGTTAAGGTTTGGTTAGCTTTTGCGCCTGCGGGTCGAACAACCTGTCCAAGGCCGCATCAAGCGCGGTCCAATCGGTGATGTGCAGCCGGACAACAAGCGTCAGCACTTGGGCGCGAAAGGCGCGGGGCAGGCGGACGGCGTCTTTTTCGGTGGTGACAAGTTGGGCACCACGGGCCAGCGCTTCAACCTGCAACCGTTTGATCAGGGCGGCAGAAAGGGGTTGGTGATCGTCCAAAGCCACCTCTCGCAGGACATCGGCCCCTTCGGCGCGCAGGGTGGCGAAAAAGCGCTGCGGGTTGCCGATGCCGGCAAAGGCCAGCACGCGGGCACCGGTCCACTTCATGCCCATCGCAAGCGGGGTGACCTGGCCGGTCAGGTGGGGCACGGGCAGGTTGGGCCAGCGGGTCGCAAAGGCGGTCTGGGCTGCGGTGTCGCCCAAGGACAGCAGAAAATTGGTTCGTTTCAGGCCTCTGGCCACCGGTTCGCGCAGCGGGCCAGCCGGAAGGCAGCGCTGGTTGCCAAAGCCCTGTGCCGCATCGACCACAAGAATGGACAGATCCTTGGCAAGGTCGGGGTTTTGAAAACCGTCATCCATCAACAGAACCTCTGCCCCGCTGGCGACGGCCAGACGCGCTGCGGCGGCCCGGTCGCGCCCGATGAAGGTTGGCGCAAAGGCGGATAACAGCAGGGGTTCGTCGCCAACCTGGGCCGCCGTATGGCGCGCCTCGACCACCTGAACAGGGCCGGGCAGGCTGCCGCCATAGCCCCGGCTGACCACGGCGACCTTGCGGCCTTGGGCGGTCAGGCGGGTGATCAGGGCGATGGCGGTGGGCGTCTTTCCGGTGCCGCCCGCGTTGAGGTTGCCGATGCAGATGACCGGGATCGGGGCGCGGTACAGGGGGGCCTTTGCGACCCGGCGGGCAGTGGCAGTGCCGTACAGCCAGCCGAGCGGTGCCAGCAGGTGCGCGGCAATACCGGGGGTTTCGGGTGGGTTGGTCCAGAAAGCGGGGGCGCGCATCAGGTCACCCCGTCCAGAATGGCGCGGGCCATGTCCAGCACGCGGCCTGTCACATCGGCCCCTTCCGAGGTGATGATCCACGCCGCCTGTGCCTGTCGTGCGGCGCGGTCGGGCGACAACAGATCGCCCAAAGCCAGCCCCAGATCGCTGCCTGATCCGATCATCCGCGCCGCACGGGCCGCACCAAGCCTGCCATACGCCGCGCTGTAAGGACCCGAACGTGGGCCGTAGAGAATGGCAGACCCCATTGCAGCCGCCTCCATCGGGTTGCGCGCACAGCCGGTGCCGTCAAGACTGCCGCCCAGAAACGTCACCGGGGCGAGGCGGTACCACAGGCCATATTCGGCACCGCCTTCGACGATATACACCTCTGTTTCAGATTCGGGTTCCTCTTCGCGGCGGCGGTTGGCGACGTGCCAGCCCTCTTCGGCCTCTATTCTGGCGGCCAAAGCCTCACTTCGGGCGGGGTCTTGCGGGACAAGGATCAACAGCAGGCGGTGGGTGGTGCGCAAAACCTCACGGTGGGCGGCGATCACGGCGGCCTCTTCGCCCTCGGCAATATCGGCGGCCAGCCAGACGGGCCGCGTCGCCAGACCGCGTGCCAAAGCAGCCCGGTCGGATTCGACATGCGGCAGGGCGGCGCTGGCCTCTTCCATGCGGCCCGCGATCATCAGGGTTTCAGGATCGGCCCCGGCTTTGCGCAGGGCGCGGGCGGCGGGTTCATCCAAGGCCAGAATGGCGCGGAAGGCGGTGAGAGAGCCTTTGATGACGCCGGGAAACCAGCCTTCACGCCCGTGCATCAGATGGGGGGTGCGGGCCTCGACCAGCAGCAGCGGCAGTTTGCGCTGGGCGGCTTCATGGATCAAAGCGGGGCGCAGTTCGCCCCCGGCAAAGATGGCGAGGTCGGGTTTCCAATGGTCCAGAAATTCGTTCACGGCGCGGGGAAAATCGGGCGAGGCGGGCTGTTGGATTGCCTTTGTGATCTTGGTGGACCCGTCCGGCAGTGTTAGCAGGACGCTGACGCCGTCATCTTCGATCAGTTTGCGGGCAAGCTCCAGCAGGGCACCAAGGCTTTCGCTGGCCTGCGGGGCAGCGCCGGACCGTGGCACCTCTGCCGACAGGCGGCCTTCGTCTGCCCCGGCGTGCAGCCAGACCAACAGGCCCGCAGGCCGGGCGGGACGCGCCGCACCGTGGTCTGCGACCGGGCGCGCCGCCAGAATGTACAGGGTCAGACCGATGGAATAGGCCATAAAGCGAAGGGTCTCTGCCGGGAATTTCGGCGGGTTGTCAGGGGCGTTCTACAGCGGTCTGGATCGGGCGTTCAGGTCAGCATCGCTTCGGTGTCCGACCCCTTGGTGGTTTCATGCCGCAGACGGTGCAGGTTGGCGATGAAATAGCGCATATGGGCGTTGTCGACGGTGCGCTGCGCCTCTGCCTTCCATGCCAGATAGGCGGTTTCATAGTCGGGATAGATGCCGACCATATGGATGGCCGACACATCCTTGAAGGCGTTCTTTTCCGGCGTGACAAGTTCGCCGCCGAAGACAAGGTGAAGTTGGGTCATGGGAACCTCATTGCGTTGCGGGCGCAGGGTAGCCGCTTGCGGGGCCGGGTCAAGCTGCAGCGCAGCATGGGAATGGAGTTTGATGGCCGGTGTGGCGGGTGGCCGTTCTACACAGCCCCCAGAATCAGGCTATACAGAAGGGGCCTTTGCCTGTAAGGCCTGCCAGTCGGCCCGAGGGTTCCAGGGTGCAGCGCGGCGAGGAGGCCGTGTGCACAATAGGGAATGAGGTGCCTGACACAGGTACTTCACGGGCAAATATGCCCCTATATGGAACAGACATGACAAATACCTCCATTGCGGCGCCGCTGGCGCTGGCTTTGGCGTCGAAAGGCTATGAAGCCTTGACGCCCGTGCAAGACGCTATGCTGACCGAAAACGTGGTCGGGCGTGACCTTTTGGTGTCGGCCCAGACCGGGTCGGGCAAGACTGTGGCCTTTGGTCTGGCGATTGCGCCAGAACTGCTGGCCGGGTCGGAAACCCTGCTGTA
>JBBRKS010000095.1:0-14347 GCA_038231775.1 Rhodobacterales bacterium
GGCAGAGTTCAGGCGGGCCGTGACCTCCATCCCGGCGAGGGCGGCCAGCATCCCCATGTTCACAAAGCACAAAAACACCAGACGGTCGGTGCGGATGCCTGACAGTTTGGCGGCCTTTTCGTTGCCACCGACTGCATAAATCCGCCGACCCGTCGTCGTGTTCTCGGTGAAGAAAGAGTACAGCACGGTCAGGATGACCAGCACCACCATGACGTCCGGCAGGCCGCGGAAATAGGCCAACTGGTAGCCAACGAACGCGGTGGCCGCCGCGACAATGATGTTGCGGCCCCAGAACAGGGCGGTCGGTTCGGGTGCCAGACCAAATTCGGCGTCCCGGGCGCGGGCGCGAAACCCGGTCCACAACTGCACGACAATGGCCACGACCACGACCGCAAGGGTCAGGCCGTTCGGCTTGCCCACCCCGAACACGTCCGGCACAAACCCGTTGGCAAGGGCCTGAAACCCGTCCGGGAACGGGCCGATGTTCTGCCCGCCCAACAGCCACAGGGTCGCCCCACGAAACACCATCATGCCGGCCAGCGTCACGATGAACGACGGGATGCGCCAGAACGCCACCCAATAGCCCTGCGCCGCACCAATCAGGCCGCCGACCACCAGAACCATCGGGATCACGACATAGAACGGCAGGTGAAAGTTCACCGTCAGCACCGCCGACACAGCGCCGGTAAAGGCCGCGACCGACCCGACCGACAGGTCAATATGGCCCGACACGATGACCAACAGCATCCCAAGTGCCAGAATGATCACATGGCCGTTCTGCAGGAAGATGTTGGTGATATTCTGCGGTTGCAAAAAGACCTTGTCCTGCATGCCGACCAGCACCGAAAACAGCGCCACGATGGCGACCAGCGCCAACAGCATCCCGTTTTCGCGCAGACGGCCGCCCAGCGCGCTGGTCATGTCTTTGCCGCCTTTGGTCATGTCGCTTTTCTGAACCGATATGTCAGCCATCACGCAGCCCTCCCTTCGCCCTTCAGGATCATTCCCATGATCTTTTCCTGACTTGCCTCACCCCGGGCAAGTTCGCCGACAATCCGTCCCTCGTTCATCACGTAGATCCGGTCGCACATGCCCAAAAGCTCAGGCATTTCAGAGCTGATCATGATGATGGCGCGGCCCTGTTCGGCAAGCTCTTTCATGATCGTGTAGATTTCATACTTGGCACCGACGTCAATGCCGCGCGTCGGTTCATCAAGGATCAGCACCTGCGGATCGGTGAACAGCCATTTCGACAGCACGACCTTTTGCTGGTTGCCGCCCGACAGGTTGACGACCTTTTGCTGCACACCCGGCGTGCGGATCGACAATTGCCTGCGGTAATCCTCAGCCACACGGCTTTCGCGCCGTTTGTCCAGCACACCGTTCAGCGCCACCCCGGCCAGATTGGCGAGGGAGATGTTCTTGACGATCGGCTCTTCCAGAATAAGGCCAAGGCCCTTGCGGTCTTCCGTCACATAGGAAATTCCGGCGGCAATCGCCTTGGTGACGGTTGAGACGTCAACCGCCTTGCCGTTCATCCAGACCTGACCCTGATGGCCCTTGCCGTAGGATTTGCCAAAGATCGACATGGCAAGTTCGGTACGCCCGGTCCCCATGAGGCCCGCGATGCCGACAATCTCACCCTTGCGGACGGTCAGGCTGACATCCTTGATCATCTGACGCCCGGTCTGTTCGGGGTGCCAGCACGACCAGTTCTTGACCTCCATCAGCACAGCGCCGGGATCGGGGGTGCGTTCGGGGTAGCGGTGTGCCATGTCGCGGCCAACCATGTCGCGGATGATGCGGTCTTCCGAAATTTCATGCGCGTCGATGGTGGAGACAGAGGTGCCATCGCGGATCACGGTGATCCGGTCGGCGACCTTGGCAATCTCGTTCAGCTTGTGGCTGATGATGATTTGCGTGACCCCCTGCGCCTGCAATTCCAGCATCAGGTCCAGCAATTTTTCGCTGTCGTTTTCCTGCAAAGCCGCAGTCGGCTCATCCAGAATAAGCAGGCGGACATCCTTGGCCAGCGCCTTGGCAATCTCGATAAGTTGTTGTTTTCCAACGCCCAACTTGCCGACAATCGCACCCGGAGGTTCCATCAGCCCGACCTTCTTCAGCCAGCCTTCGGTTTGTTTGAAGGCTTTGGGCCAGTTGATCACACCGCGTTCGGCGATTTCGTTGCCTAAAAACATGTTCTCGGCAATCGACAACAGCGGCACCAGCGCCAGTTCCTGATGGATGATGATGATGCCTTTGGCCTCGCTGTCACGAATGCCGGAAAGTTCAAGGGGTGCTCCGTCATAGACGATTTCACCCTCATAGGTGCCGTGTGGATAGACGCCGGAAAGCACCTTCATCAGGGTGGACTTGCCCGCCCCGTTTTCCCCACAGATCGCGTGAATTTCGCCGCGTTCAACCGTCAGGGTGACGTTGTCCAGCGCCTTGACGCCGGGGAAGGTCTTGGTGATCGACCGCATTTCCAGAAGTGTCGGCATTGGTTTCCCCGTATTCGCGTCCGGGTTTTGGGTCCCCGTGTTCGCTGTTCCGTGTTTGCCCCGATTCAGGGGGCTGAAACACCTTGACCGCCACCTCGTATGAGGCGGCGGTCAAGGCCTTCACAGGCAGTTTAGCCGATCAGTTCAGCTGGTCTGCGGTGTAGTAGCCCGAACCGATCAGAACGTCCTTGTAGTTGGACACGTCAACCGGGGTCGGCTTCAGCAGGTAGGACGGCACAACCTTGACGCCGTTGTCATAGGTCTTGGTGTCGTTGACTTCGACGGTGCCGCCCGAAACGGCTGCGTCAACCATCGCCACGGTCACCTTGGCCAGATCACGGGTGTCCTTGAAGATCGACGAGTACTGCTCGCCCGCGATGATCGACTTGATCGACGGAACTTCGCAATCCTGACCGGTGACGATCGGCATCTTCAGATCGCCCGAACCGTAGCCCGCACCCTTGACCGAGGACAGAATCCCGATCGACAGGCCATCATAGGGCGACAGGGCGGCGTTCAACTGCTTGTCGCCGTAGTTGGACGACAACAGGTTGTCCATGCGCGCCTGAGCGACCGAACCATCCCAACGCAGCGTGCCGCAAACCTTCATGTCCATCTGACCTGACGGCACAGCGATATCGCCCGAGTCGATCATCGGCTTGATCACCGACATCGCGCCATCAAAGAAGAAGAAGGCGTTGTTGTCATCCGGCGAGCCGCCGAACAGTTCGACATTCCACGGCTTCACGCCCGGGAAACGCTCTTTCAGACCAGCAACCAATGAGTTGGCCTGCAGAACGCCGACCTGGAAGTTGTCGAAGGTGGCATAATAATCAACGTCGCCCGACTGACGGATCAGACGGTCATAAGCGATGACCTTGATCCCGGCGGCAGCGGCGTTCTTCAGCGCGTTCGACAGCGTGGTGCCGTCAATGGCGGCGATCACAAGGGCTTTGACGCCCGAGGTGATCATGTTCTCGACTTGGCTCAGCTGAGTCGGGATATCGTCTTCGGCGTATTGCAGGTCAGCGTCGTAGCCAGCGGCCTTGAACTGTTCGACCATCGATTCGCCGTCATGGATCCAACGGGTCGAAGACTTGGTCGGCATCGCGATGCCAATGGTGCCTTTGGACGCGGCAAAGGCCGGGATGCCTGCAAATGCGGACAAAGATGCAGCAGAACCAAGCGCCAGCAGCGCCCTTCTTGACAGTTTCATTTTTAAATCCTCCCACACCAGATATCGGGTCTGGTGAAAACCCGGCAAGTTGACCCTGCATCACGCAAAGTGCCGCCAACGGTTGTCTTTTGGCAACCTTTGGCAGACGGGTCAAATGGAATATGTCGTTTGCCGTCGATGTAGTGTCTGTTGCAGGCGAGGCAAGAGAAATTTTCTGTGGTAAGGCCGCGTTCCGGTCGCACATATGCAAATGGCCTCAGCCATTGCCGCCGGATGCCGGAAAATCTGGCACATCGGGCCAGATATCATGCGCCGCCGTTCAGACTGGCAGCGCTGTCAGACTGCACCTTAGCACCGTCCGGCGCGGTCCTCCAGAGTGGATCAGACATCTAAAACAGCTTTTGCTGCAAACACATCCAAAAGCCCAAGGCAATCCACGGGCCAAAGGCGATGGGTTGGGTGCGGGGCCGGGTCAGCGCCCAGAGCAGACCGCCGGTTGACGCCAGCAGCAGAACCGCTGGCAGGCTTTGCCAGCCAAGCCACGCCCCTGCGGCGGCAAACAGCTTGGCATCGCCCAGACCAAGCCCCTCAATCTGGCGCAACCGAAAGAAAATCTCACCAAACAGCGCCAGCACCAAAAAACCTGCTCCCGCCCCGATCAGGCCGTCTGCCAGACCCGCACGCGGCCCGGTTGCGGCAAAAAGCAAACCGGCTGCCACCAAGGGCAGGCTTAACCCATCCGGAATCCGCAGCGTTTTCAGGTCAATGACGGCGATCACTGCCAGATAAGCCCCGACGCAGGCCGACAGCGCCGCCCCACCGATCCAACCGCCCGCATGAAGCCAATCGAAGGGCACGTCAGCCAATCCGCCTTGTTCTAATCTTGTCCCGAAGAATTTCCTTATCGCCGATGAAACTTTCCCCCGCCAGCCTTCGTAACCTGAAAGCAACCAATCTTAACGGTGCATAAAAATTGTGACCGGCGTGAACGGCGCCGGTTGGTTCCATGAACAAAGAAAATGGCACGCTGCCACCAACCAGGAGATTGTTATGAAGCTTCAATCAAGACTGCTTATCGGGTCAGCACTTGTCGGAGTGGCGTTTTTCGGGGGCCCGGCGGTGTACGCCTCCAGCCACCGCGAAGCGCCTGCGATTGCCGGGATGCCGCGGGTTGACGGCACTGACTTTTACATGTTCCGCAGCTATGAGCCTGGCCGTGCCGACTATGTCACCCTGATTGCCAACTACATCCCGGTTCAAGCCCCCTACGGTGGACCGAACTATTTCACGCTGGACCATGACGCGGCCTATGACATCCGCATTGACAGCGACGGCGACGCCAAGCCCGACCTGACCTTCCGCTTCAAATTCTCAACCGCGCTGGCCAATGGGGGTGCTGGCATTTCGCTGCTGATCGGCGACCAGACCGTTGCGATCCCGCTGCGTCAGGCCGGACAACTGGGCACCGCCATCATCGAGCCGAACCTGAACGAGACCGAATCCTACTCGCTGACCGTGTTCAACGGCGATCCGGCTGTGGTGCCGGGCCAGGCGGCGTCGCGGGTCAATGCGCCCAACCAGCCGTTCTACAAGCCGGTTGACAACATAGGCACCAAGACCATTCCGGATTATGCGGGCTATGCGGCAAAGCACGTGTTCAACGTGAAAATTCCGGGCTGTGCCGTTGCAGGCAAAGTCTTTGTCGGTCAGCGCGCCGAAGCGTTTGCCGTCAACCTTGGCAGCATCTTTGACCTTGTGAACCTTGTGCCGATTGACGGCGACAAGGCGCGCGGATCGGGCGACGGTCAGGGCTTTCCGGGTGGTATCACCCAGGACCGCGCCAATGATGATCTGGTCGGCAAGGCCAACGTCACCTCTATGGCGCTGGAAGTGCCGATTGCCTGCCTGACCGGGGCTGGCAACGGCGTGATCGGTGGCTGGACCACCGCCAGCCTGCCCGCAAACCGTGTGCTGTCGGCGCTGCCGTCCTACAACGCCACCTCGACCTCCAGCGGTGATCTGGTTCAGGTGTCGCGCCTGTCGGCCCCGTTGGTCAACGAAGTCGTGATCGGCTTGCCCGACAAGGACCTGTTCAACGCAGCCGCCCCGACGATGGACGGCGCTTTGGCGAAATACGTGACCAACCCAAGCCTGCCCGCCCTGTTGAATCTGTTGTTCAAGGATGCGGTCAACGCGACGTTGGGCACCACCTTCACCAACATTGCCCCGAACAACCTGCCGCGCACCGATCTGGTCGCAGCATTCCTGACCGGCTTCGCAGGCTTCAACCAGCAAAAGACCGTGACCGGGTCAGAGATGATGCGCCTGAACACCGCCGTGCCGGCCACTCCGCGCGCGAGCCAAAGCCCGCTTGGCGTGATCAACGAGGATCTGGCCGGCTTCCCGAACGGTCGCCGTCCGGGCGATGACACCGTCGATATCGCCCTGCGCGTCGTGATGGGCGTGCTGTGCCACAAGCTGCCACTGGGTGCCGAACTTGGCGTGCCGGGTGCGGTCGAAAACACCCCGTCCGACTATGTGAATCTGGGCTATTGCACACCTGAAAATGCCCCGGTCGGCACCGCTGCCTTCACGGACGGCGCCCCGATCCGGGCGTCTGAGCTGCAAAACAAGTTCCCCTACCTCAACACCCCGCTTCCGGGCGCGAACTGAGGGACAAAGGCTTGCAGCGTCAGGTCGCGTGACCTGACGCTGCGCAGGCACCCAAAACCTACGATGGCGGCAGGGGCGATCCTGCCGCAATAACGCTTTGGCGCGACACGACAAAGGCATCAGCCGGGCTGTCACGGCGTTCAATCAGGCTGTCTTGCGCGGTCACCGTGGTGCCCACCTGCACTGTGACGCGCAAGCGAAAATAGGTTGACCGAAAGCCCAGCCCTGCTGGCAGAACAACCCCCAAAGCCGCAACATCCGCCGGGGTCAGAAAGCCCAGCTTGGCCCGCCTTGCCTCTAAAAGTTTGGCCTGCAACGGGTTGTTCAGCAGCACGGTCAACAACGCGACAGGAGCAGAGTTGACATTGACCGGCGTGGGGCGCGGTAAGATCGTGACCATGCCCGACAGGCTTGCAAGGTCATCCACGCTGATCCCGGCAGTGTCGCGCAACTGGTCCAGACGGGTGGGTGGCGCGGACGTCATCGCCGCGATGATCCGGGGGGCAAGGTCGGCTTTCAGGTCCAGCGCTGCCACGATATCGCGCAGCCGGTTTTGCGCCAGCACGCCTTCGGTTGCCAGACTGGTCAGGTTGAACAGGCCCTGCGCGTCGGCCAGTATCAGGCCAAACCGGCCATCGGCAATCGCGATGTCGGACTGGTTGACCTTGGCCCAGTCTTCATGGCCATGGTCGATGGCGGGACTGGTGGCAAGATCACGGCGCAGGGCGATTTCAGCGGTCACCTCACCCGCCGACAGCAGCGCTTGGGCAGAGGTCGCCTCGGCATTCATCCGGCTGCGGTCCACCGACGATTCCGACACGGTGACCATGGTGACGACAACGGCAGAGGTCAGGGCAAGGATGACCAGCACGAATAGCAACGTCACCCCGGCGTCTGGTTGCCGCATCACTGCACCGCCGCAGGCAGAACGGCGACACGGGTGAGCGTTTTGCCATCCGCAAGGGTCAGGGTCAGAGAAACGGCGCGGGGGTTTTCGGGGTCGGCTGCGGCAAGGACCGATGCGCCCGCTATCGCTCCGTCTGCGACTGCTCCATCTGCAAGCGCTCCGTCTGCAACGGTTCCGCCCTGGACTGTGCCTGCTTTGTCCGCAGCGGTTTCTACCAGTAACTCTCCATCCGTTCTCACCCCGTCCGCACCTTGGGCGCGTTCGGGGGGCCATGTCGGCAGCCAGTCGGCTCCGGCGGCCAGATAGCGCCAGTTCAGCTCGGAGACTCCGGTCAACAGGGTCTGGTCGGCCAGCACCTCGTTCCGGCCATCGACCATCCGGCGGGTCAGGGCGTCGCCGGTCAGGGTGTAGGTCAGCGTGACCTGACCGCCAGCCGCATCCGGCACCGCGCGACGAAATGAAACGCTGTCGGTGCCGGTCGTGACAGAGCGGTCCTCTGCCAGATGAAGGTCCAGATTGATCAGAAACATCGCCCTCTGCATCTGGCCCAGACGCTGCAACCTGCCCTCTGTCAGCCGTTCGGTGCGGGTCACAAGGTCAAGCATGGCATAGCCCGCAACGCCGATGATCGAAAATATCACCAGCGCCACCAGAACCTCGACCAGCGTCACGCCAGCCTGATGCTGTCTGGCGCGGGGCGGTGCAGTCATGTCTCAGCCACCTCGGCGCGCAGGACGATCTTGCCGTTCTGGATGCCCAGAACCGACAGATCCCGGTGACAGGCCCCGGATTTCAGAAAGCGGAAATTGCCCAGAACCCCGGTGAAGCCAGCCTTGCGCTGCAAGCCCTGACGGGTCAGCGCGCCGGTGTCGCCCAGCCCAAGCGCCATCAGGACAGCATCATGGCCAAGCGCCGCAACGACGCCCGGCTCGGCACCAAAGGCGGCCAGATAGCGGTCCGAAAAGGGTTGAAACAGATCCGGGGCGGGGGCGGCAAACACCGCGCCCTCAAGGTCAGAGTTGGCAGAGGCGTCGCCGATCCCCCATTGCACCGACCCCATGATCTGCATTGAACTGCCGCGCAGACCACGCGCAAAGCCTGCAAGTGCGCTGCCGCCGTCGGGCAAAAACACCGCCTGCGGCAGCACGCCGCCGCTGGCTGTTCGCAGGGCCTGCACCAGACCGGGGGGTGCGGGGTCGCGCAGCAGGGTGGCCGACAGGTTCAATCCTCCGGCAGCCGCAATCCGTATGGCGGCGTCTGCGGTGGCCGCACCAAGTGCGCCGGGGCTTGCAACCACCGCGACCCGCCGGATGCCTTGGGCTGCGGCATAGCTGAACATCGCCGACACCGATTGCGCAGCGGTGACGCCCAGGACAAAGGCGCCCGCATCGGCCAGCCTGTCATCATTGGAAAACGTCACAACCGGGACAGATCCTGCAACGGCCAGCACCGCCGGGGTCTGGTCAGACCGCAGCGGGCCAAACAACATCCGGGCACCCCCCGCCAGCGCGGCCTGTGCCGCAGCCGCAGCGCCTTCAGGCGTATCGAGTGTATCATAGCTGCGTGGCAAGGCTGCTGTCGCCCGCCCGAGGCCCGCAAGGCTTGCCGCCTGCGCCATCGCAGCCCCGATGGCCGCATTGGCCCCAGTCAGCGGCAACAAAAGCGCCGCATCGCCCGCCCCTTTGCCCGGACCACCGGCACCTCTTGCGCTGAACGCGGTCTGGGCGCAGCCTGCGAGGAATGGCAGGGTCAGGGCCGACAGCGCGGTTGCGCCAAAGTGTCGTCGTGTCAGGTCAAAAGTGTTGCGCGGCATGGAGTTGTCCCTTCGGGGCATGGGGCTACAACCCGACCAGATTGTTCATCGACACGATCGGCAACAAGATTGCCAGCACCATCATCATCACCAGACCCCCCATCACCAGCAAGATAGCCGGTTCCACCAAAGCAACAAGCGCCTTGATCCACGCATCCAGATCGCGCTGCTGGTCGCTGGCCGCACGCTCCAGCGCCTCACCCAGATTGCCGCTGGCTTCCCCGCTCGCGACCATGGCGACCAGCATGGCGGGAAAGCACGCGGCCTCGTCCATGGCGCGCTTCAGGCTCATGCCCTGACGAACCTTGTCGGCGATTTCGACAATACGGGCGCGGATGAAGCGGTTCGGGGTGACACCGGCTGCGGCCTGCAACGCCTCGATCTGGGGCACCTGACTTTGTACCAGCGTGGCAAGCGTTCCGGCGAACTGGGCGGCGTTCATCCGCTGGACCACCTTGCGGGTGGCCCAGTTGCGGGCCAGAAGCCCGTCGAACCTTTGACGGTTGGCCGGGAGCCTGAGCCAGCGCAACCAAAGGGCCACGGCCAATGCGGCGATGACGATGGCGGCCAATCCGTAGGTGCGCACAAAGGCCGATACGCCGATCAGCATCCGCGTCAAGAAGGGCAGGCTGGTGCCGCGTGTGGTGAACACCTTCACGATGTCAGGCACCACAAACGCCATCAGCGCCATGATGATGCCGATGCTGACAAGGCCCAGCAGGGCCGGGTAGAGCAGCGCCAAAATCACCGTCTGCCGGTTTCGGGCACGGTTTTCGACGAAATTCGCCAGATGGGCCATGACCTGATCCAAACGCCCCGACGCCTCACCCGCCGCGACCGAGGCGCGGTAGAAAGCGCTGAACGCCCGGGGAAACATGTCGATGGCGGCGGCAAAACTGCGCCCCTCCAGCACGGCTGTGCGCACCGCCATCATCAGGCCGGCCACCCGGGCGGGCTGGCCTTGGGCGATGGTGGACAGCGCATCCTCGATCCGCAGGCCCGAACGCAACAGGGTCGCCATCTGCCTTGTGACCAGCACGAGGGCGGACAGGGGCAGGGCGGCGCGCAGGGGCAGGGTCGGGGCGGGTTGGTTGGCGGTGGTGATTTCCAAGGGCAACAGGCCACGGGTGCGCAGATCAGCGCGGGCGGCGACAGCGGTTGCCGCCTCGACAATGCCGTTTGCGGCTTTGCCTGCGGGGTCAACGGCGCGGTAGGCATAGGCGACCATCTAAACCTCCTGCGCGACGCGGGCCACTTCGGCCACCGTCGTCATGCCAGCGCGCACGGCACGCAAGCCGTCGCCGATCAGACCGGGGCCGGAGAGGCGGGCGAGTTGGGTCAGATCAGCCTCGGACGCGCCGTGATGGATGGCGGCTTCCATGGCCTTGGTGATTTCAACCACCTCGTACAGGCCCGAGCGCCCCTTGTAGCCCAAGCCCAGACAGGCCGGACAACCTTTGGCGCTGTGCACCGGTTCACCAAGGGTCAGACCGGGCAGCATCGCCACGTCTTCCGGCTGGGCAAGACCGGGTTCACGGCAGACCGGGCACAGGCGGCGCACAAGGCGCTGCGCCAGAACGCCCGCCAGCATCGGTGCCAGCAAAAAGCGTTCGACCCCCATGTCGATCAGCCGCGACACCGCCCCGATGGCCGTATTGGTGTGCAAGGTGGACAGCACAAAGTGCCCGGTCATGGCGGATTCGACGGCCACCTCGGCCGTTTCGCGGTCGCGGATTTCGCCGACCATGATCACATCGGGGTCCTGACGCAGGATCGCCCGCAGGCCGCGGGCAAAGGTCAGGTCGGTGCGCGGGTTGACCTGCATCTGGCCGATGCCGTCCATTGAATATTCAATCGGGTCTTCCACCGTCATGATGTTGCGGCTTTGGTCGTTCAGCCGGTCAAGGGCTGCATAAAGCGTGGTGGTCTTGCCCGATCCGGTCGGCCCGGTGACCAGCACCATGCCGTCGGGCCGGGCCAGCAGACGGGCGAACACCTCGGTGTCACGCACGCTCATCCCCAGCCGTTCCAGACCCAGCCTTGTGGCGTTGCGGTCCAGAAGGCGCATCACCACGCGTTCGCCATATTGGCTGGGGATGGTTGAGACGCGCACGTCAACCTCGTGGCCACCGACGCGCAAGGACACCCTTCCGTCCTGCGGCAGACGCTTTTCTGCAATGTCCAGCCGGGCCATCACCTTGATCCGGCTGACCAAAAGTGGAGCTAATGCGCGGCGCGGTTCGACCATTTCGCGCAATATGCCGTCGATCCGGAACCGTACCACAAGGCGGCGTTCCTGCGTTTCGATGTGAATATCTGACGCGTTTTCCTTGATCGCCTCCAGCAACAGGGCGTTGATCAGGCGGACGACCGGGGCATCCTCGCTTTGATCGAGCAGGTCATCGACCACCGCCACACTGTCGGCAAGGCTGGCAAGCCCGCCATCTGCCCCGGCGGCAGCAGAAGCCTCGGTTGCGGAATCGCGGTAGACTTGCGCCAACAGCGCGTCATACCCGGCATCATCCAAGGATTGATAGGTCAGATCGGGCCCGGCGATGCGGCGCACCTCGGCAAGGGCTGACAAAGGGGCAGACGGGCGCAGCGCGCAAACCGGCCCCGGCGCATGGTGCAGGACGACGCCTTGCGCCCGGGCAAAAGCATAGGGGAGCAGCCGTTGGCCGGTCATGGTGCGGCCTTCAGGGTCATCGTTGCCGCCACAAGACCAGCCTGCGGGCGACGGGTGATCTGCAGGTTGGCGATGGTCAGGCCCTGCTGCCCGTCCAACATGTCCAGCCACAGGATCACGCCGTCAAAGGTGGCATCGTCCAGTGTCAGGTCTGCCCCGGCTTCGGTCGCGTCAATCCGGCGGATCGACAGGCCGAAATCGGGGGCGGTTTCGGTCAGGATTCGGGCAATCGGGCGCGGGTCTGCGATCTTGGGCCGGGCAGAGGGCAGGCTGGCAAGGGCGGTCAGCGCATGTTCATCCTGCTGGATTTGGCCGACCACGACGGTGCGTGCGGCAAGCAAAGGCTGCCAGACACAGGTGACGGCCAGATAGACAACCAACAGCACCGATCCGGCCAGCAGCAAGCCCTGTTCGCGCAAAGGCCTTGTGGCAAACCACCCTGTCAAGGGTGCGAAAAGACGTTGCAGACGGGTCATTTCAGCCCCTTTTGCAGCGTCATCGTGACCTTGGCCGCCCCGTCGCTGCTGGTCGCGGACCCGACCTGCACCCTGATCCCGGCCAAGGTCAGCGCCGCCTCTGCCGCCTGCAACTGGCCCAGATCAGCGGCTTGCAGGTCGAACCGCAACGCGCTGTCGCCCCATGTCAAAGCCTGAACGCTGATGCCCGGCACGCCGGCCAGGGCAGCAGAGCTTTCGGCCATCAGCGGCAGAAACCCGGTTTGCGCGCTGGGTTGGCCCGCTTTCATTGCGGCCACCAGATCGGCGTCCAGATCGCCGCTGTCGGGCTGGCCAAGCTGGGTCAAAGCGGCGCGCAGATCAGCCTTGCGCTGGGTCAAAAGGCGCTGGTCTGTCGTCAGATCGGCCCAGATCAGGCCAAGATGCAAACCGGCCGCCACGATCAGCACGCCTGCCAAGGCCAGCACACCGCGCGGCAGGCGCAACAGATCACGCGCCTCTGCCCCGATGGCCAGATCAAGGCGCGCAAAGGCCGGGTCAAAGCGGGGCAGCGGCAGCTGCGACGTTACGGGAATGTCAACCGGCACCCCGGCCGAGCACAGCGCCACTTCGGGTTCGCCCGCATGACGCCAGATCAACGGC
This sequence comes from Rhodobacterales bacterium, assembly GCA_038231775.1. Lineage (GTDB taxonomy): Bacteria > Pseudomonadota > Alphaproteobacteria > Rhodobacterales > Rhodobacteraceae > Stagnihabitans. The sequence continues at coordinate 12,855 of JBBRKS010000095.1, forward strand.
AGCGCGGCAACGGGGGCGGCAAATCCGGTGCCGTCAGCCAGCCGCACCAAGGCGCGCCCGCCGCCAACCCACACCGCCCACCCCGCAGAGGGGCGGGGCAGCGCCAGCACATCAGGCACCAGTCGCGCTGAAGACTCGGCCTGCTGGGCGCGAAAGGCGGCAATGTCGTCACGGGCGGCCACGATGACCAGATGCGCGCCCTCTAGCACCGGGCCAAGCACCACATTCACCGTTTCAATCGGTTGGGCGATGCGGTCTTCCACCGCGAAGGCTGCGGCAGTCCGGCGCTGGCCGCCAGACAAAGGCGGCAGCGTGGCGCGCACCAACAGGGCAGATTCGGACGGAAACCATGTCACCCCGGACGGCGCTTGCGGCGCCGTTTGAGGGGAAACTTCGGTCTGGGTTCTGATCTGGGTCACACAGCCTCGGTCGGTTGCAACATTTCACATACGATCTGAAACCTTTCGAAGTTTCGCCGCGTATCTGCAACAATGAACTAAGGCTGCGGTAAGGCCAACACGGATCAGGTGCCGGTGACGGGGCGCTGTAAAGGCGGGGATGTCGGGATGCGACTGCTTGAAAACCTGTTGAAGGGTGCGACTGCTTTGCGGCGCACTGCCACGCGTTCGGGTGCCAGCACCGGTCGCCGGGACGGCCAAAGTGGCGTGACCCTGATCGAGATGATGGTGGTTCTGGTCATCATCGGCATTGTGGCCGCGCTGATCGTGCCAAACGTCATCGGCCGCCCGGATGAGGCGCGGGTGGCAGTGGTCAAATCCGACATCCGCACGATTGCGGCAAGTCTGGAAATGTACCGCCTTGATGCGCGCAGCTATCCGACCACGCAACAGGGCCTGAAAGCCTTGACCGAAAAGCCGACAGACACTCCGGTGCCCGAAACCTGGGCCAAGGGCGGCTATCTGCCCGTGTTGCCGACCGATCCTTGGAGCCATCCTTATATCTACCAATCGCCTGCCGGAGGGGCCGCTTATGCGCTGACCTCGCTGGGTGCGGACGGTGCGCCGGGTGGCGAGGGCGTCAATGCCGATATCAGCACCACCCAGAAGGGCGGCTGATCGTGAAAAGGCGTGCGGATGCCGGGGTAACGCTGATTGAAATGCTGGTCGTCCTGTCGATCATCAGCATCTCTGCTGGCGTGCTGCTTTTGCGGGTTTCCGGCTTTGGCGGCAGCGATCCAAGGGCCGAAGCGGGCCATCTGGCCGAGGTTCTGACCGCGGCTGCCGAAACCTCGCTGTATTCCGGCAATCCAAGCGCGCTGCTCTGGACGGAAAGCGGGTATAAGGTCGAAACCTTTATGCCCGGGCTTGGCTGGCAAATGGCGCAAGGTCAGGGCCAGCGCGATCTGGCAGCAGGTGTGAACCTGCGGCGGAATGACGGGCATGACGGCCCCTTGATGATAGCACCGGGCGGGGTCGCGCTACCGGCCCGGTTCCTGCTGACCTCTGCCGATGCGGCGTGGCGGGTCGATTTCA
>JBBRKS010000096.1:0-14231 GCA_038231775.1 Rhodobacterales bacterium
ACACCCCCGCACCCGCTGTCAAAAGCGGGGGTTTCACACCCCCGCACCCCCGTGGGATATTTCTGGACCACTGAATGAGGAAAAACGATCATGGCAATCACGGCGGCACATGTGGCGCGGGCTGCGCGGATAAGACTCGGGATGGTCGGCGGCGGGCGCGGCGCTTTCATCGGAGCCGTGCACCGCATCGCCAGCCGGATCGACGATCAGTATGATCTGGTGGCCGGGGCGTTTTCATCAGACCCGGACCGCAGTGCCGCTTCAGCCGCCGATCTGGGTGTTGCGCGCAGTTATGGGTCCTTCGCCGAGATGGCGCAGAAGGAAGCGCGCCGCAAGGATGGGATCGAGGCGGTGGCCATCGTCACACCCAACCACATGCATGCCCCGGTGGCGATGGAATTCCTCAAGCGCGGCATTCACGTCATCTGCGACAAGCCTTTGACCGCCACCCTGCCAGAGGCGAAAAAGCTGGCCAAGGCGGCAGAGGCGTCGGGCGTCATCTTCGCGCTGACCCACAATTACACCGGCTACCCGATGATCCGTCAGGCGCGGGAGTTGATCGCAAGCGGCGTGTTGGGCGATATCCGGCTGGTCAATGTCGAATACATTCAGGACTGGCTGGCAGAACCGCTTGAGGCGTCGGGCCAAAAGCAGGCCGACTGGCGCACGGACCCGGCACGCTCTGGTGCGGGCGGGTCAACCGGCGACATCGGCACCCACGCTTTCAACCTTGCCAATTTCGTCACCGGCCTGTCGTTGCAGGAACTGTCCGCCGACCTGCAAAGCTTTGTTCCCGGCCGCCGGGTCGATGACAACGGCCATGTCATGATGCGCTTCACCTCGGGCGCGCGCGGCATGCTGTGGTGTTCGCAGGTCGCCTCCGGTCAGGAAAACGGGTTGCGGCTGCGGGTGTTCGGCACCAAAGCCGGAATTGAATGGGAGCAGGAAAACCCCAATTACCTGTGGGTCGCCCCGTTGGGCCAACCGAAATACCGCCTCACACGTGGCGGCCCCGGCACCGGTGAGGCCGCAGCGCGGATGACACGCATCCCGCCGGGCCACCCCGAAGGCTATCTTGAGGGGTTTGCCAACATCTACGCCGAAGCCGCCCGTGCCATCATTGCGCGCCGGGACGGCAGCGCGCTTGACCCGGCCGTGACCTTCCCCGGCCTGAAAGAGGGGCTTGACGGTGTGGCCTTTGTCGACGCCTGCGTGCGATCCTCAAAACGCAACGGGGCCTGGGTCAGTCTGGCTCTGTAGATCAGTCTGGCGCTGTAAGCAGGACCGCGAATGGCAGGGCGTCACAATCTTGCCATTTGCTCTTTGCCAAATACTCCCGCCGGAGGCTCTTGGCCTGCATGACGCGCAAGGCCGTGTCACCTGAAGCGATGCCGCTCTCTTTGTAGCCAAAGGGCGGTCAGGATCAGCGGGGCGTTGGCGATCTCGCCGCTGGTGACAAGCGTCATCAGGTGATCAAAGCTGATCAGGTGGCCGCGGATATCCTCTGCCTCACCCGCCACGCCGAACACGCCCGCGCTGCCGTCGGGCAGGTCGGTCAGGGCAAGGTAGGAGTACAGGTATTCGCTGACCGCACCGGGGCTGGGGTAATACTGCGCCACAAGGATCAGGTCGGCCAGCGTCAGCCCCGCCTCTTCCACTGCCTCACGCCGGGCGGCGGTCTCTGGCGTCTCAAACGGGTCAACGCGGCCGGCAATCGCCTCGATCTGCCAGCTTTGGCCGTCACCGCGCGCCATCGGGCCGGCGCGGAACTGTTCGACGACCAGCACACGGTCGCGCACCGGGTCATAGGGCAACACGGTGACCGCATCACCCGAGACAAAGGCCGCCCGAGTGACCGTCTCGCTTGCGGTGCCGTCGAACCGGCGCCAAGAGACGTCATATTCCTCAACCGCAAAGAACGCCGCATAGGGCAGACGCAAAGCGTTAACCGCCATATCGTCTGGCCCCGTTGCGTGGCGCAAGGTAGCGGGTGACGGCGCTGCGGCCCGCAGGCGTGAGGCGGCGCGCACCAGAATCGGGTAAAGCCGGGTGGTGAGGCGGGCAGGATCTTGCTGGCCTTGCAGCGCCAGAATCTCTGGCAGTGCTGCCAGCACCACGGCCAGAACATCAGCATTTGTCGGCGCTATGGGTCCGGCACCCTGACCGATGTAGGTCGCCATCGGCTGATCCGGCAGCGCGGTCCGCGCAAGACCAAGGGCGCGCAGAGCGAAATCCAAGCGCGCGTTGGTTGCGGCATCCAGGTGCAGAATTACGCCGGACACGACATGATCGGCGTGCAAGACCGCCACTGGCCACGGCCCTTGAGCCGCCTGAACCAGCGCAAGCCCGCGTGCTGTGAAAGGGGTCAGCGGGCCGTCACCAATCATGCCACGCAACAGCGCAGGCTCTGCCGCAAGCCCGGCCAGAAAAACGGGCGCAGTCTTAAGGCCATCCACAAGGCTTTGCGTTTTGGGGGCGAACGGATTGCTGGCTGTAGCGAATTCAAAAGGAGGTGCGAAGGGGTTGTCCACGGCCGCATCTATTGCCGTGTGCTGGCCAGAGACCACGCTCAACTCCAGCGCCGGGCGGCCATTTCGGCCAACAGGCCACCGATCAGGCCACCGATGATCAGGGCGGCCAGAACCTCTTGCGCCAAGGCCAGACGGCCATATTGCAGCATGATGTTGGGTACGTCCAGCACGGCCTTTACCGGATCGGCGCGGTAAATCTGGCGGGTGGAGCGGACAATCATCGTAAAGACAGCAAATATCAGCAACGTCCAGAACACCAGCAAAGCCGATGTTTTCAGGCCCAGCCCCATTGATTCGCCCCAACCCTTACCGGCAAAGCGCCCCATTCCGCGCCAGCCGATCAAAAGCCCCAGTGGCGGGACGGCTTGCGTCAGATAGCCCGGCGAGGTGCCTACGGGCAGTTGCGGGATATAGGCGAGTGCGGCCAAAAACCCGACAAGGGCAAACGCAATCGCAGAAACCAGTTTGGCGGCAGTTGGCATCGACCCCTCTTGCCCGCACAAAACCGGGCCGCTTTGGATGGTGCAGGGCCACGTCGCCGCCCCGTTTCAGCTTTGCCCGGTATGGGCCAGACCCTTTTCAGCAATGTCCTGCCAAAGCCGGACGCCCCTTAACTTTGCCCGGCAAGGGCCGGGCGGGCAATGGTTATCTGCGTCACATCGCAATTGCCGCCCTCAAAAGTGCCCGCGCACGACGTCAGATAGAAATTCCACATCCGGCGAAAGCGTTCGTCAAAGCCCAAGGGGGCGACCTCGGCCCAGCGGGCGTTGAACGCCTCGTGCCAGCGCCGCAGGGTCTGGCTGTAGCTTTTGCCAAACTCGACCGAGCCGAGAACCTTCATCCCTGCCTTTTCAATCTCACGCCGCAGGGCGGACGGCGAGGGCAGCATACCGCCGGGAAAGATGTATTTCTGGATGAAATCCACCGATTTGCGGTAGGTTTCAAAGCGGTTGTCGGCGACGGTGATGATCTGCAGGGTTGCGTTCTTGCCCGGGCGCAGCCGGTTCAGGACCATGTCAAAATAGACCGGCCAGAATTTCTCACCAACCGCTTCAAACATCTCGATCGAGGCGATGCCGTCGTAGATGCCCTTCTCGTCGCGGTAATCCTGCAGCTTGATCTCGACCCGGTCTGACAGGCCCAGCCGTGCCATCCGGTCCACCGCGTATTTGTGCTGTTCGGCGCTGATCGTCAGGCAGGTCACGCGCAAGCCGCGCTTGGCTGCCGCGTATTCGGCAAACCCGCCCCAGCCGCAGCCGATTTCCAGCACATGATCGCCCGGTTGCACCCCCATCAGATCAACCATCGAGGCGTATTTCTGCTCTTGCGCCTTTTCCAGACTTTCCTGCCCGGTGTGAAACAGGGCCGACGAATAGGTCATGCTTTCATCCAGCCACAGCCCGTAGAAATCATTGCCCAGGTCGTAATGGTAGCTGATGTTCTTGCGCGCCTGCGCCTTGGTGTTCGATTGCAGCCAATAACGCAGCCGTTCATAGGCGCGCACCAAGGTGATGCCGGGAAATCCGTTGTACAGATCGTCATTTTCGGTGTGGATCAGGTCCATGAAACCTTGCAGGTCGGGGGTTGACCACCACCCTTCCAGATAGGCGTCGCAAAAGCCCAGATCGCCCTCGCGGATCATGCGGGCAAAGATGTCGGGGTTGTGCACCTCGATCATCGCAGCGGGGCCGGGCTTTTTGCCCTCGGCCCGGAAGACGCGGCCATCGGGCAGGCTGAAATCCAGCCGCCCGCTTTCCATCTGGCCAATGGTGTCAAACGCCTGGCGAAAATAGCGCGGCAGGTCTTTTTGGCCTGCAATAGACGTCAGAACAGTCATGGTTCCCCCGTTAAAGTCGTTTGAGGATGTTTCCAGAACATCAGCACACACTCAAGCACTACGTTGCGCATAGGCTTGCAGCGCACGTTCGCGCCCCTCGGCCAATGAGATCAGCGGTTGTGGATAAGGCAGGCCCGGGTTCAGCCGCCAGGACTTTGGCGCGGCTGCAAAGAAATCAAGTGCGGTCTGGTCGGGTTTTGGCGACAGTTCGGCGATATAGCGGCGGCGGTACACCTGATCAGGGTCAAACTTTTCGGCCTGGGTTGCCGGGTTGAAGACACGAAAATAGGGGGCTGCATCGGGGCCTGACCCTGCGACCCACTGCCAGCCCAAAGCGTTAGAGGCCGGGTCCCAGTCGGTCAGGCACTGGGCAAACCAGTCAAGCCCAACCCTCCAATGGGTCATCAGATGCTTGGTCAGGTAGGATGCAACGATCATCCGCGCCCGGTTGTGCATGGTGCCGGTCACATACATCTGTCGCATGGCGGCATCGACCACCGGCTCTCCGGTCCGGCCACGCCGCCAGTATTCGGCATCAGGATTGTCCGCACGCCACGGGAAGCTGTCCCATTCGGGGCGCCAAGAGGTTTGGGTGATGTGCGGTGTATGGTGCAGCAGGTGCCAGGAAAACTCACGCCAGACCAGTTCCTTCAGGAAATGCTCTGCCCCCGCCGCCCCTTCGTGCATCGCGCGAAAGCCTGCGTGCCAGATGGTCCGCGGACCTATCTCACCATAGGTCAGGTTTTCCGACAGGCCAGAGGTGGCATCCTCGGCCAGAAAATCGCGGCGTTCCTTGTAGCGGGCGATTTTGGTCTGGACGAACCGCGCCAATCGGTCGGCGGCGGCCTGTTCGCCAACCTGTTGATAAGGTCGCACGATGGCAGCGCCGCGCTGCATGGCGGCACCCAGATGCCAGTCGTCAAGCCGGTCACTTTGGGGCCAATGATCTGGCGCGGGCAAAGCGGTGGGTGCGGCCAAAGGCTCTGCCACCGCACGCCCCTTCACCGCATTCCAGAACGGCGTGTAAACGCGGTAAAAGCCGCCCTCACCGGTCGCAACCTCCATCGGGTCGTGCAGCAAAAACCCGGGGACCGATCGGGCCATCAAGCCGTGCGCCCTGACCATCGCCTTGACGGCGGTATCGCGGTCGCGGGTCGCGGGGTCATGGCTGCGGCTCCACAGCACGCCAGAGGCACCGGTTTCGGCGACCAGTTGGGCTATCACATCGACCGCCCTGCCCCGACGCAGGATCAGTTGGCTGCCCACCCCCGCCAAACGGTGCTGAAACGATGCAACTGACAGACCCAGCCGCCACAAGGGGGCAGCGCCCAGCGCCTCTGTCTCGGGGTCCAGCACAAAGATTGGTATGACCGGGCAGCCCAGCGCCAAAGCCTGGCCCAGCATGGGGTGGTCCGCCAGCCGCAAATCCCGGCGGAACCAAAGTAAGACAGGGGCCTTCGTCATCACATCCTCATGCCGCGTTAAAAGGTTACGCCGGGCAAGACGCTGCGGATCACTTTCGAATTCATCCAGGCAGAAATACTCGCGGGGGTGGTGCAGGGGGGGCAGACGGCCCCCCTTGCTTGGGGGGTGCGGGGGGACGAGGCCCCCCGCTGCCACCGGAACGACGGTTCCGAATGAAAGTTACAGCACCTTGTCCAGCGCCGCGATCAGACGCGCCACATCCGCATCGCTGGTATAGTGCACGCCCGACATGCGCAAAACACCCTTGGCCTTGTCGATCCCCATCGCTTCAATCGGGCGCACCGCATAAAAATCACCGGCCCAGCAGGCGATCCCTTCGGCCGACAGGGCAAGTGCCACAGGCTCTGCCGCGCGGTCCAGCGCCACGGCCACCGTCGGCGCACGCTTGGCACCGTCACGCGGGCCGACCAGCCGCAGATCATTGCGGGCGGCCAGATAATCCAGCAGCGGCTGGATCACCGCCGCCTCTTGGTCGCGCATCAGGTCATGCACGACACGGTTGCGTTCGGCGGGCGATGCCGCTTCGGTGTGGTGATGGGCGTACAAAGCGTCAATGTAATCGGCCATGCCCGCGCAGGCGGCGATCTGGGCGTGGTCGGGCCCGGCGGGGGTGAAACGTTTGTACAGGCTGCCAGCGTTGAACCAATGGCCCTGCGCTGGCAGTTCGGCCCCAAATTCCGCCCCGATCAGCATGATGCCCTGATGCGGGCCGTAGGTCTTGTAGGCCGAATACAGATAGACATCCGCCCCCAGACCGGGAAAATCGGGCAAACCGTGCGGGGCATAGCTGACACCGTCTACAACTGTGCGAACGCCCGCCGCCTTGGCCACCGCGCAGATTTCCGCGACCGGGTTGATCTCTGCCACCACGTTGGAACAATGCGGGAAGGCCATGAGCTTGACCTTGCCGTCGGCCAACAGGGGCGCAAGGGTGGCAAGGTCGAGTGAGCCGGTTGCCGGGTCAATCTGCCATTCGCGCACCTCAACCCCCTCATCGGCCAGCCTGCGCCAGACGCCAGAGTTCGCCTCGTGGTCCTGATTGGTCACCACAATCGCCGCGTTCTTGCCGCGCAGCCACAGGCGCACTGCGTTGGCCAAAACGAAGGTGTTGGCCGAGGTTGAGGGGCCAAAGGACAGCTCTTCTTTCGCACAGCCCATTAGGGCCGACAGGCGGATGCGCGCCTCGTCCATCTCGTCGCCGCCCTCAATCGCACCCGGATAGCGGGCATAGGGCTGGACTTTGCGGTCGGTGTAAAAGCGGTGCAACCGGTCCACCACCTGACGGCAGGGAAATGACCCACCGGCGTTTTCAAAGAAGGCATGGCCGGACAGAACCGGGCTTTGAAAGGCCGGAAACTGCGAACGCACGAAATTCAGGTCAAGGTGGGACATCTGTTGCCGCTCCATCAGGTTGAACCCCAAAGCCGGGGCGTGGTGTGGCAGGTCTTCCAGCCAAGCCGCCAAGGATCGCGGCAGGCGCACGGCCCCGATCGGGGTCGGCTCCACCCCAAGTCGTAGCAAGCGGGCTTTCGCGCTGCAATGGGTTGCGCGTGTCAAAATTCCGCTTTGGCCGATGCCGCAAAAGGCAGCGCAGGGTGGATTTCTGTCACTATTTCCGGCAACTTGCGCCAAAGCGCGAAATGTTGACTTGCGTGCCCGGACCTTTGGCTTAAATTTGATGCACCCCGGCGCGGTGCTGGAGCTTGCGTTTCCCCGTGACATTTGATCAAATTCTGGAAAAGCTGGCAAACCAGACCGCCGAACCAAGACCCAACAAGGAGACCCCATGTCGCGCTTCATCAACTTCATCTCTGGCACCGCATTTGCGCTGACGCTGGGCCTTGGGGCCACGGTCGTTCGCGCCGGTGACCCGGATTTGACGGCCTTTGACTGGTCAGGTTTTCAACTGCCCGACCTTCTGGCCACCTATGTCGCCAAGAACGGCCAGATGCCGACCTTTTCGCTGTTCGCCGATGATGACGAGGCGTTTCAGAAGCTGTCCTCGGGGTTCAAGGCCGATGTGGCGCATCCGTGCAGCCAGATGATCCAGAAATACCGCGATGCCGGGCTGATCGAACCTTGGGACACCTCAAAAATCCCGAATTTCAAAGAGATCGACCCGCGCTTCCTGAACTCTGCCATCTTCAAGGATGACGGCGGGGTGTGGTACATCCCGACCGACTACGCCTATACGGCGATTGCGTACAACACCAAGGAAGTGCCGGTTGAAGACGTCGCCTCTCTCGACGTGTTCACCAACCCGAAATATGCGGGCCGGATTTCGTTGCCGGACAACGCCGATGACGTCTGGGCGCTGGCGCTGCTGGCCACCGGGGTCAAGGACTGGACCACAGTCAGCGATGACCAGTTCAAGGCCGCCGCCGACTGGCTGCGCAAGGTGCATCCGAACGTTCTGGCTTATTGGGCTGACCCTGCGCAGCTAAGCCAGCTTATGGCCTCGGGTGAGGTGGTGATCGCCTGGTCGTGGAATGACACCGTGGCCTTGCTGCGGGCAGACAATTTCCCGGTGGGCTTTCAGCGTCAGGCCAAAGAGGGTGCGTCAAGCTGGTTCTGCGGCTGGGTGAACATCAAGAACGGTCCGGGCAAGCAAGACAAGGCCTATGATTTTGTGAACGCCTGGCTGGACCACGATGCCGCCAAAGCGCTGCTGGCCAATGTCGGCTATGCCTCGACCAACACGGTGTCGATGTCGACGATCCCGGAGGGTGACCTGAAAGCCGCCGATGTTGACCCGGTCGATACCACGCTTTTGGCGCAAACCCCGCTGGATCAAGCGCTGCGCGACCGGATGGTCAAAGAGTTCGAACAGATCAAGTCTGGTTTTTAAGGCAAAGACCGGCAAATTGCCCATACTGTCCCGGACCGCGTGCCCAGAGGAAACTCTGGGCGCGTTGGTTTTCCAGCAGGTCAAGGTGAGGTCTGGGATTCGCTGGGATCTGGCTGCGCCGGGTTTCGCAATGCCCTTGGAGTTTCCAGGCGGTCGTGTCCTATCGCCGAGGAAAGCCGGGCATTGGCGTTGACTGAATATGGCTGGCAACTGGATTTTGTGCTGTATTCTGTAGGGACGAAAGTTGCGCTGTCGGTTCTTCTTGATGACTTTTCGGTCATGGGATCTGCACCCTGTCTGGCGCAATGCGGTCCATGTCTGCCGGTAAGACCCCACCGGAGGCCATGCCGCCAAGGTGGCGTTGGGGCGGGCTAACGATGCCATCTTGCAGCAGCCTGACGTCTGACCTATATTCATCCTGTCTCGGGCAACCGGGACTATGGTGATAAACGCACTCATAATAGACGGATCGGACCCGGGGGCGGTACCCGGCGGCTCCACCAAACTCCCGTTCATTTCGGGCAATGGGGCCGAAATAGGATCGACGGACGTTCAAAGGGGCCAGCTTTTGCTCGGTGAGGTACCACCGTTATCGGTCCAAGATCACAGTTGCAAATGACAACCGTGCTCCGGCTTATGCTCTGGCTGCGTGAGCAGTTCGAGAAAGCCAAACTAAGTCCTTGCGGGTAGCACCGTAAGGCGGGGTTTGCAGGTACCTGGCAACAGAAACCTGCGCCTTCCCTTGATTTTGAGCGGATGATGGGCCTTTGCAAAGGCGCGTGGTGCGGTGCCTGGTGATGCCAAGAGCCTCCGGCGGGAGTATTTGGCAAAGAGCAAATTGGCAGAAAGGCCGGGCAGCCGGTATCTATGCGTCCCGGCTATGGGTGTCTGGTCGACGCACTTTCGGGTCCGTGGCGTGCAACCGCGGTTGGGGCGGCAAATTCCGGGGAAAGGTGCGATGCGGTTGTGTTGCGTTCTCGTGTGCCGCTTTGCAGCGCAAGCTTGACCCCTGACCCATCCTCCCCTATCCCTTGCCGCATGGGGCTCGCGTCCGCCCCGTGAGGCTTTGGCCCAAGTGTCGCATCCCTGACCCCGTAATAGAGGCCCGCGATGCCGCAGCCTAACCAAATTTCCCCCATCCAATTGATGCGCCTGATCGGCTTGGCCGACTGCCCGGCGATTGTTGATGTGCGTATCCCGGACGACATTGCCCGCGACCCGCGTTTGATACCGGGCAGTTTTACGGCCCCTATCAAGGGTTTGACCCTGCCCCGGCCCGGCTGCACGGGCAGCGCGTGGTAGTGGTCTGTGCCAAGGGGCGCAAGCTGTCCGAGGGGGTGGCGGCCCTCTTGCGCGCCCAAGGCATCAGCGCCGAGGTGCTAGAGGGCGGTGCGCTGGCTTGGGCCGAGGCGGGGTTGCCGATGATGCCCTTGGCCGCTTTGCCGCCGACCAACCTGTGGGTCACGCGGCACCGCCCCAAGATCGACCGCATCGCCTGCCCGTGGCTGATCCGCCGCTTTATCGACCCCTTGGCGCGGTTTATGTATGTGGCCCCGACTGAGGTTGCTGCGGTCGCCGAACGCTTTGACGCCACCCCTTTTGACATCGAGGGCGTGTTTTTCTCCCATCGGGGCGAGACGTGCAGTTTTGACACGCTGATTGAGGAGTTTGGCCTGTTGACCGACCCTTTGGCACGGCTCGCCACCGTGGTACGGGCGGCGGATACCGACCGGCATCATCTGTCACCGCAGGCGGCGGGGTTGCTTGCCATCTCTGTCGGGTTGTCGCGCCAATACCGCGATGATCTGGAGCAGTTACAGGCCGGAATGGTGATCTATGACGCGCTGTACCGTTGGGCGCGCGATGGCTGTGAAGATGGCCATGATTGGCCAGCGGGACGGCCCGCATGACCGACTGGGCCACCTTGTTCCGGGCCTTTGGCCGCATCGGTTTGCTGTCATTCGGCGGGCCTGCCGCCCAGATCGCGCTGATGCACCGCGAACTGGTTGAAGAACGCAAATGGATCACCGAGGCCGAATATCTGTCGGCCCTGTCGTTCTGCATGCTGTTGCCCGGGCCAGAGGCGATGCAATTGGCCACGTGGATCGGCTGGCGTCTGCGCGGGGTGCGCGGCGGGCTCATCGCCGGGCTGTTGTTCGTGCTGCCCGGTGCGGCGGTCGTGCTGGTGCTTTCGGCGGTTTACGCCGCATTCGGGCAGGTGCCACTGGTGGCGGCCCTGTTCACCGGGGTGCAGGCGGCTGTGGTGGCTGTGGTGGTTGAGGCGTTGTTGCGCGTTTCAAAACGGGCGTTGAAGTCGCAGGCGCATTGGGTGACGGCGGGGCTGGCCTTTCTGGCGTTGTTCCTGTTGAGTCTGCCGTTTCCGGCGGTGATTATTGCGGCGGGGGTTTACGGTTACGCCACCACCACTGGCACTGCGCAGCCACAGCACGGCCCGCAGCCTTGGGCCGAAACGTTCAGGGCTGTTGTGATCTGGGGCGCCATCTGGCTGATCCCCCTTGCCGCCTTGGTTGTACTGCTGCCGGGGATCTATGCTGATATCGCGGTGTTCTTTTCTAAACTTGCGGTGGTGACCTTTGGCGGGGCTTATGCCGTCTTGGCGTGGATGAGCCAGGCGGTGGTGGCTGATAAAGGGTGGCTGACCCTGCCGCAGATGATGGACGGGCTGGGGCTGGCAGAGACGACTCCGGGACCGCTGATTCTGGTCACCCAGTTTGTCGGCTACCTTGCCGCCTTCAAACGCGACGGTTGGCTGGGCGGCGTCTTTGCTGCGGTCATCACGCTGTGGATGACCTTTGTGCGGTGTTTTTTATGGATCTTTGCCGGCAGCCCGTGGATTGCCCGGCTGACCAGCGCCCCCCGTCTGTCCAGCGCGCTGAAGTCGATCACGGCGGCTGTGGTCGGGGTGATTGTCAACCTGTCGCTGTGGTTTACCGCCCATGTGTTCTTTGCCCATGTCGGCCGAATCGATGCAGGTCCTTTGCACACCACCCTGCCGCAGATCACCTCACTTCGGGTGATTCCTTCGGCGCTGGCGCTTTTGGCGGCCTATCTGTTGTTGCTGCGGCACTGGTCGTTGCCTGTCGTACTCGCAGGTGCAGCAATTGCGTCAGCGGGCGCGTCGCTGATCTGAAGCCTGCTCTTCCCTTTGGGGCCAAATTGCCTATGTTGGGCCGGAAGAAGGACAGCAGGAAGGACGCTGAGTTCGCATGGCAAAGTCGATCGACTATGGCAACCTGATGCACAAAGCCATGCGCGGCTTGATCCAGACCGTCCTGAATGACGTGGCAGCCAATGGACTGCCCGGCGCGCATCATTTCTTCATAACCTTTGACACCACGACGGACGGCGTCGAGATGGCCCAATGGCTGCGTGCGCGCTATCCGGGGGAAATGACGATTGTGGTGCAGCATTGGTTTGACGACCTGAAAGTCACCGATGTCGGCTTTGCGATCACGCTTAACTTTGGCGACAACCCGGAACGGATGACCATTCCGTTTGACGCGCTGCGCACCTTTGTTGACCCATCGGTCGAGTTTGGCCTGCGGTTTGAGACTCATGAAAGCGATGACGACGACGAAGACGATGACGGCCCGGAGGACGATCCGACGCCGCCTCAGCACGACGCACAGATCGTTCGGCTCGACAAATTCCGCAAATCATAGGGTATCATGGCCGAAACGCTTCTTTTCCTGCGCCAGCTGATCAGCCGGCCACTGCAGGTTTCCGCGATTGCCCCCTCGTCGCGGTTTCTGGCCAAGGCTATGGCCAAGGAACTGGGGCCGCAGACCGGCCGGGTGGTCGAATTCGGCCCCGGCACCGGGCGGCTGACCCAAGGCATCCTGAATGCCGGGGTCAAACCGGAAAACCTGACCTTGTTCGAGATGAACCCAGAGTTCGTCACGCATCTGCGCTCGACCTTCCCCGGCGTGACGGTGCATCTGGCTGGGGCTGAAACTGCGCCTTCGCTGGTGGAAAAAGGGGTGGGTGCGGTGGTTTCCGGCGTGCCCCTGCTGTCAATGCCGATGGCCCTGCGTCGGTCGATCATGGCTTCGGCGTTTGAAATCCTTGGTCCGCAAGGCTTTTACGTGCAGTTCACCTACGGCCCACGCCCCGCGCTGGAAGAGTCCGAATTGCAAAACCTGGGCCTGACATGGAAGCAAACCGCCTACGTGCCCTTGAACCTGCCCCCGGCCCGGGTTCACACCTTCAGGCGGGCATAGCGGTATACTACGGCATACCGATTGAAATTTCCGCATCGCAGCGCTAAAAGGCAGGCGCAATCAAGGGAGCTTGCGTCATGACCCCGACCCGTATTCAGGCGATCCGCGTTGAAACCGACAGCTTTGGCCCGCTGGATGTGCCCGCCGACAAGTACTGGGGTGCGCAGACTCAGCGGTCGATCATCAACTTCCCCATCGGGTGGGAGCGTCAGCCGGTCGCCATAATCCGCGCCCTTGGGGTGATCAAGAAGGCCTGCGCTTTGGTCAACATCGCGCAAGGTGACATTGACGCAGGCTTGGGTCAGACGATTGCGGCGGCAGCCCAAGAGGTGATCGATGGCAAGTTTGACGACAACTTCCCGCTCGTCGTCTGGCAGACCGGGTCGGGCACCCAGTCGAACATGAACGCGAATGAAGTGATCTCTAACCGTGCGATTGAGATGCTGGGCGGCGTGATGGGGTCCAAAAAGCCGGTGCATCCGAATGACCATGTGAACATGGGGCAATCGTCGAACGACACGTTTCCGACCGCGATGCATGTGGCAATCGGCATGATGGCGCGCGATGTGCTGCTGCCGGGGCTGGTGAAACTGCAAGCGGCTTTGCACGCCAAGGCCTTGGAATTCAAGGACATCATCAAGATCGGCCGCACCCATACCCAGGATGCTACCCCCCTGACGCTGGGGCAGGAATTTTCCGGCTATGCCGCCCAAGTGGCCAAAGGCATTGCCCGTTTGAAGATGTGCCTGCCCGACATTTACGAACTCGCCCAAGGTGGCACGGCGGTCGGCACCGGGCTGAACACGCGGGTCGGTTGGGATACCCGGGTTGCGGCGGCGATTGCCGAGATCACCGATCTGCCCTTTGTCACCGCGCCCAACAAGTTCGAAGCACTCGCCGCCCATGACGCCATGGTGATGTTTTCGGGCGCGCTGAAAACCGTCGCCGCCAGCCTGTTCAAGATCGCCAATGACCTGCGGTTGCTGGGGTCTGGCCCGCGCTCTGGCCTTGGCGAATTGATCCTGCCAGAGAATGAACCGGGGTCCTCGATCATGCCCGGCAAGGTCAACCCGACGCAGGCAGAGGCGCTGACGATGGTGTGCGCCCATGTGATGGGCAACGATGCCGCGGTGGGGTTTGCAGGCTCGCAAGGGCATTTCGAACTGAACGTCTACAACCCGATGATGGCCTATAACGTGTTGCAATCCATGCAGCTTTTGGGCGATGCGTCCGGGTCTTTCACCGACAACATGGTGGTCGGCACCCAAGCCAACCTGCCCCGGATCGAA
>JBBRKS010000097.1:0-14088 GCA_038231775.1 Rhodobacterales bacterium
ACCAGTATAGTCACTGACTGGCCCTGCGGTCATGAAGAACCGGATCGGTCGGCCGTTTTCGTCGGCGACGGCATGCAGTTTGGTATTCATACCGCCCTTCGTTCGCCCGATCAGGCGACCCCTCTGGTCATTGGGCCCCCCCTTTTCACCCCAAGGCTTGAAGCCGTGCGATGACAGGGATAGATCGGCAAATTCCGGCCAGCATGCACGGCGGCTGAAGTAGACACGAGTTTGAAGTCAGCCCCCCCCTCACGCCGGCCCGTACATCCTTTCAATCGCGTCCATCACCGAGTCCATCACCATCCCATGCGCCTCGTCTCCGGTGAAGTGGAGGGACCAGCCGTTTTGGGTACGCTCTCGCCGGACGGTCAGGTTGGCGCGGGGGTAGAGGACGCGGCGGGGGCGGCCGGGGAGAGAGGGGATTTCGGGGTCTTTCACGGTGGTTTCAGCCTCTAGAAGGATGTTTTGCAGGACGGCCCATTGCGCCTCGGGCGACTTGTCGGTGGTGGTGTAAAGCGCGGTCAGGATAACCTCGGCAAAGCCGGCACGCAGGGCAGCGCTGAGGCGCAGAAGCTGGCGTTGGGTGTAGACGTGCGGGGTCATCAGCACCTCGTCCAGCGCATCGACGACGGCGACCACGGCGCGCAGGCGGGATTTCTGCATGGCGGTGGCGTGGGAATGCAGGGCGGCTATCGCGGCATCGGGGGTGTCGAAGTATTCCTCGGAGATGGCGGCGGTGATCAGGCGTGCCCGCTCCCACGCGGAAATGTCGGCGCGGACTTCATTCTCGGACACCATGGCGGCGATGGCGTCGGGGATGGATTTGGGGGTGCGGATGAAGGCTGCGATGGTGGTGAAGTCGCCGTTGCCGCGCAAGGTGGCGAGGGCGCGGCAGACGGCGAGGCGGCGAAAGCCCGAGATCAGGCCGTAGTCAAACGGCGGGCGGTTGTCCATCAGGAAGACCTCGATCGGCTGGCGCAGGCCGTCTGACAGGATCGAGGATTGCAGGGCGGCCATCGCCTCGGGATCAAAGGTCAGGCGGTCGCGGGGGAGGGCGTCGGCGTCGATCAGGGCGGTGGGGATCTGGGTGATTTGCATGGCATGCTCCTTTGGCGTGCACGATACCTCAGGTTTGAGGGGTGTTGCCTTTCGGGGGGAGTTGCGTGCGGCCCGTTAAGGGGGCAAGTTGGGCGCACATTTCAGGGAGGTTTTCATGTCTGGCGGAAGTATCGTGTTTCTGGCGCTGGCGGCGCTGATCGTCATTGCGCTGTTCAAGGCGGTTCGAATCGTGCCGCAAAGCATGAAATATGTGGTGGAGCGGTTTGGGCGGCTGCGGGCTGTGCTGGGGCCGGGGATCAACTTTACCGTGCCGTTCCTGGATGTGGTGGCGCATAAGGTGTCGGTGCTGGAGCGGCAGTTGCCCCTGGCGCATCAGGACGCGATCACGACGGACAACGTGTTGTTGAAGGTGGAAACCAGCGTGTTTTACCGCATCACAGAGCCGGAAAAGACCGTCTACCGGATCAAGGATGTCGATGCGGCGATTGCCACCACGGTGGCGGGGATCGTGCGGTCAGAGATTGGCAAGATGGAACTGGACCATGTGCAGTCGAACCGCAACGAACTGACCGCGTCCATCCGCGAGCATGTGCGCGCGATGGTGGACGACTGGGGCATTGAGGTGACGCGGACAGAGATTCTGGACGTGGCTTTGGATGAAGCGACCCGGCACGCCATGATGCAGCAGTTGAACGCCGAGCGCGCGCGCCGTGCCATGGTGATGGAGGCCGAGGGCAAGAAAGCCGCCGTCTCGCTGAACGCCGAGGGCGAGCTTTATGCAGCCCAGCAGCAGGCGATGGCACGCCGGGTTCTGGCGGATGCAGAGGCCTATGCAACCCAAGTGATCGCGGTCGCCATCAAGGAAAACGGGATCGAGGCGGCGCAGTATCAGGTGGCCCTGAAACAGGTCGAGGCGTTGACGGCGGTGGGTCAGGGCGAGGGCAAGCAGCTGATCATAGTGCCTGCCAGCGCCTTGGATGCGTTTGCCAATGCGTTCAACATGCTGAAGGGGCGCTGAATGGAAATCTGGACGATCTGGTGGGTCTGGGTGGTGGCAGGGGTGGTCTTGGGTGTGCTTGAGGTGGTGGTTCCGGGTTTTATCTTCCTTGGCTTTGCCATCGGAGCCGGGCTGACCGGGATTTTGGTTCTGATCGGAATTGCGCCGGGTAATGTGGCTTTGCTGGCGCTGATGTTTGCGGTGCTGTCTTTGGTATCCTGGTTGGCGCTGCGGCGGTCGGTCGGGGTGACCAAGGGGCAGGTCAAGATTTGGGACACCGATATCAATGACAATTAGGCAAGTTCTGGCTGCGGCGTTTATTTTGGCACCGCAAATCGCGGGGGCGCAGGATTATCCGTATCAGGGTATTTATGCGCTGCTCTCGTCTGATCCGTGGACCTGCGCCTTTGAGTTTTTCATTGCAGCCCCGGATGGCAGCTATGACAGCTACAATCTGGACCGCAAAAAGCTGACCGATGATGGAACCTTGGCCTATGTGAAGACGGCCAAGGGCAAGTGTGAGGCTGAAAAGATACGCGGCAAGACCGTGCTTGAGGCGTGTACCTACAACAGTTTCAGCAGTGATCAGCCCGAGGGTGAGCCGTTTTATGACGTGGCCGATTTCTCTGACCCGGCCAATCTGAAGATAGCCTATTTTGACGACAAGGCAGAGCATGACAGCGCGGTTTCGGGGAAAATCCTGCTTCCACACACCGCTCCGGTTGCTGTACCGCAATGCAGCGAGGTGACGGCTGCAAAGCTTGCGTCGGTGATTGTTGCGGGTGAGGCGGTTCTGGACCCGGACTATGTGTCAAAATACCTGTCGCCAGTGTCCGATGACCCGGAAAGCGCTAAATTTCAGGCTATGGCGGCTGGGATATTTGCCAAGCTGAAATAGGTCTCGTGGCGATTTGAGCTCAAGATATGACGCGGATTGGAGATTAAGATGATCCGTCTGTATGAAAACCCCGGCTGGGGATCGGCCATCGTGGAACTGCAACTGGCTTTTTACGGGGTGCCGTATGAATTGGTTCCGGCTGGCAATGTCTATCAGGATGAGGCAGCGCGGCAATCCCTTGGGCAGGTCAATCCGGCTATTCAGGTGCCGACCCTTGTATTGCCCGACGGCGAGGTGATGACCGAAAGTGCGGCAATTACGTTGCTGTTGGCCGATCTGGCGCAAAGCGATGCGTTGGTGCCCAAGGCGGGGGCGGCAAAGCGGGCGGGCTATCTGCGCTGGCAGATCTTTCTGGTTGCAGCGGTTTACGCCAGCTTCTTGTATGCAGACTCACCAGAGCGGTTTGTGCCGGGTGCGGGGGGCGCGGCTTTCGAGACGGCTGTGATCGAACACCGCAAGGCGCTGTGGCTGATGATGGAGGCGGAAGCGGCACGCCGGGGCGGGCCATTCTTTTTGGGCGCCCGGATGACGGCGATCGACTTCTATCTGGCCTGCATGGTGCGTTGGCGTCCGCGCGAAGACTGGTTCAAGGCCGAAGCACCCAACCTTTGGCGTGCGGCAGAGGCGGTCTGGTCGTTGCCGCAGGTTGCCGCGGCCTACAAGCGCAACTTTGGCTGACTTTTTGGGCGCAAAGCTGGCGCTGGTGGCGGACGGGATGATCCTGACCTACCTGCGCGACGATTTCGCCCATATTCCTTGGCCCGGACGCTGGGACCTGCCCGGCGGCGGGCGCGAAGGCGACGAGACGCCCGAGACTTGTGTGCTGCGCGAATTGGAGGAGGAGTTCGGGTTGGTGTTGCCCGAAGACCGGCTGTTGTGGCGGCGCGAAATGCCCGCGATGCTGGACGCAGGCCAAGGCTCATGGTTTTTCGCAGGGGTGATGGAAGCGGCTGAGATTGCCGCGATCCGGTTTGGCGATGAGGGGCAGCATTGGCAGATGATGGACTTGGCGCGGTTTCTGGCGCACCCGCACGGTATTCCTGCCCTTCAGGCGCGCACGCGTCTTGCTGTGGGCGAACTGGGCTGGATTTAGTTACGAAGCGTCATGCTTGGCAACTCCATCTCCAACTTCGTCTTGGCGAAGGCGGGGCTCCAAGCAACGTTGGTCGTTGAACATCCTGCGACGCCCTTTATGGCATCATCATCTGACGTGTACCGTTTGAAGAGAGAAGTGGACACGATCAGCTTCTGGCCAGAAAGCTTGAATTGGGTGCGCTCGGTAAAATTCTTTTCCATCATTGTGGTCGAGTTGCTGCCCTTTTTGATCACAACGAACCCGCAGATCGCAAGTTTGTCGCCCACTTGCTGAGGTGAGGCGTAGACAACGAACTCACCACTTCTGTCGATTGTATACCCAATGCCAACAAAGCGGGTTCCCGCAATCTTGACGGTTGGCACTTCAGCAAAGGCAGGGGCAGTCAGAAACACGAGAGCAAGGGCAACGAAATATTTACGCATGAATCATCCTTTCTGGAACAGCCTTAGCCTAGGCACAACCTTTGGCGGAAATCAATGCGGTTTGGCAGGCAATTGGGCTGCTTGTGTTCGCAAGGCGGGCAGTTCAGCCACAATCGCACGGGCGGCGGCGGCGGGGTTGGCGGCTTGCCAGATCGGGCGACCGACGACGATGTGATCTGCCCCGTCTGTGATCGCGTCATGCGGGGTGGCAATGCGTTTCTGGTCACCGCGCGCGGCACCTGCCGGGCGCACACCGGGGGTGACGATCAGTTTGCCCGCAGCCTGCGGCAAAGCGCGGATCAGGGCCGCCTCTTGCGGTGAGGCGATCACACCGTCGGCCCCAGCCTCTAATGCGCGGGCGGCGCGTTCGACAGTGATCTGTTGCAGATCACCCGGCTTGATCAGGTTGGCGTCCAGATCGGCGCGGTCAAGCGATGTCAGGATGGTGACGGCGAGGATTTTCAGATCGGTGCCCCGCTTGCCCTCAACCGCTGCGCGCACCACCTGCGGGTCGCCGTGAACGGTCAGGAAATCAAGGTCATAATGCGACAGGCCGCGCACGGCAGCCTCGATCGTGGCACCGATGTCGAACAGTTTCATATCGAGGAAAATTCGTTTGCCGCGTTCTTGTTTCAGTTCGTTGGCCAAGGCCAGACCGCCGCCGGTCAGCATGCCAAGGCCGATCTTGTAAAAGCTTGCAGCATCGCCAAGCCGGTCGACCAGGGCCAGACCCTGAACGATGTTTTCAACGTCAAGTGCGACGATCAGGCGGTCATCAGACATGGGTGCCTCCACAAGGTTTTGCGGGTGGTGACGGGTGGCGACTGTGGTGTCAAGGCCAAGCTGCCGGGGGCTTTCCTTTGCGGGCGTTCGGGCCTAAATCAGGCTGATGTTTGATAGAAACATCAGCCTGATTGTGCATTTCAGGGGTCGCGTGATTTCCGACGAAAACCGGATTCCACTTTTCCTCATCACGCTTTAGCCAAGGGCAAAGGGGAACGCGATGGTTCTGGCATTCGATATTGGCGCGTCCCGGATCAGGGCGATGCGCGGCGGCGTGGCACTGGGCGAGGTAGCGACCCCGTTGCACGACGCGCAGGCGTTTGTCGCAGCACTGCACGGTTTCATGACGGGGCGTGAACGTGGGGTGGCGATTTCGATGACAGGAGTGGTCGATCCCGACAGCGGGCAGATCACGGTGGCCAACATTCCGTGCATCAACGGGCGGGCTTTGGCTGACGAGTTGCGTGCGGCTTTGGGGTTGCCGGTGCTGGTTCTGAACGATGCCGATTGCTTTGCGCTGGCCGAGATTTCGGGCGGGGCGGCGCGCGGGCACCGCAATGTGTTCGCGGTGATCCTGGGGTCAGGCGTCGGTGGCGGATTGGTGCTTGACGGGCGCGTGGTGCAAGGCGCGGGCGGCTATTCGGGTGAGTGGGGGCACGGCCCGGTGATCCGCGACCCGGTGTTTTCCTGTGGCTGCGGGCAGAAGGGCTGTCTGGATACGGTCGGATCGGCGCGCGGCATCGAACGATTGCATCAGCATCTGACCGGCGAAATGATCGGCTCGGTCGAGGTGATAAGGCGTTGGCGGGCCGGGCAACCGTCGCCCGCCGTGCCGTTGTGGCTTGAATTGGTCGGCGGGCAACTGGCGATGGTGCTGAATGTGGTGGGCGCGTCCTGTGTGCCGGTTGGCGGCGGGCTGGCCAATGACCGGGCGCTGATTGCGGCACTGGACCGGGCAGTGCGCGCGCGCATCCTGCGCCGGGTCGATCAGCCGCTGGTCGTGGTGGCACAGGCGGGACCGGATGCGGGCCTGATTGGTGCGGCAGCGGCGGGGGAGGCGGCTTTTGGTCCGGCTTGGGGTCTGCGTTGATGACGCGTTGGGTCTGGCCGAGGCGGTGGCGGGCGGGGCCGACCGGATTGAACTTTGCGCGGCATTGGCGGTTGGCGGGCTGACCCCCTCTGCCGGTTTGATGCAGCTTGCGGCGGGCTGCGGTATGCCGGCCTATCCAATGATCCGGCCCCGGTCTGGCGATTTCGTGTTCACCGCGGCTGAGGGAACGGTGATGAAGGCTGACATCCGCGCCGCCCTTGCCTGTGGTTTGCAAGGGTTGGTGCTTGGGGCGTCCCTGCCGGATGGGCGGCTGGATCTGGCGCTGCTGGCCGATCTGGTGGCCGAGGCGCGGGGGATGGATCTGACGCTGCACCGCGCCATCGACCTGTGCCCGGATGTGGAAAATGCCGTGGAACAGGCCATCACCTTGGGTTTCAGACGTATTCTGACATCAGGCGGGGCGAAAACCGCGCCCGAAGGTGCCGCGCACCTTGGACAGATGTTCAAGGTTGCGGCAGGCCGCCTGACCATCATGCCCGGCTCTGGCATCACTGTCGCGACTCTGCCCGCCTTGGCACATCTGCCGCTGACCGAGGTTCACGCCAGTTGCGCTGTGCCGTTGCGGTTGGGTGGTTCAGCGCTGGCCTTCGGTTTTCAATCCGCGCAGGACAAACAGACCGACCGTACAAAAGTGGCGGCGTTGAAAGCTGCGCTGAATTCTCTTTGACCTTTTGCATTTGCTCCTTGCCAAATACTCCGGAGGGGCACGGGGAGGCCGGCCTTCCCGCCGTTCAACCGGCGACCGGCCCAAAGCATTTGCAAGTCACGCCCAAACCTGATCCGGGTCAGGCAGCGGGATCGCGTCCAGCAAATCGCGGGTGTATTGCGCCTGCGGATCGGCAAACAAAGCTGCCGTTTCGCGGTTTTCCACGATCAGCCCGTGTTGCAGGACCACCACGCGCTGGCACAGGCGCCGCACCACACTCAGGTCATGGCTGATAAAGGCCAGCGTCAGGCCAAGGTCGCGCACAAGGCGTTCCAGCAGGTTCAGAACCTGCGCCTGCGAGGATACGTCAAGGCCAGAGACGATTTCATCCGCCAGAATAAACTCCGGCTCCAATGCTATGGCCCGGGCGATGCCGATGCGTTGGCGTTGGCCGCCGGACAGTTCGTGCGGGTAGCGGGTGGCAAAGTCTTTCGGCAGGCCGACATGGTCAAGGGCGCGCAGCACGCGGGCGTGGACCCCGTCAAACCCGTGCAGGCGCAGGGGTTCGGCGATGATGGTGGCGACGCGGTGGCGTGGGTTCAGGCTGCTCATCGGGTCTTGGAAGATCATCTGAAAGCGCCGCCGCAACGGGCGCAGGTCGGCGTCCGACAGGTGGGTGATGTCGGTGCCATCAAACCTGATCTGCCCGCCCGACGGTTCCAGCAGCCGCACCAACGCCCGCCCCAGAGTGGATTTGCCAGAGCCAGAGCCGCCGACGATGCCGATCACCTGTCCCTTCGGGATGGTGAAGGTCAGGCCCTTCAATATCTCCAGCCGGGGCGCTGCGCCGAACAGGGGTTTGCGGGTCATATCGGCCAGTGACAGGCGCAGGTCGGTGATGGTGTACAGGTCAGCCACGCTTTACCTCTGCGCGCACGGCGGCGATGACGGCGTCGGGCACCGGGTTCAGGCCTGCCGAAGGGTCGGTGTATTTCGGTGTCGCGGCCAGAAGGGCGGCGGACTAGGGGTGCGTGGGCGCGCGGAAGAAATCAGCCACTGTCGTATCTTCGACCACCTTGCCGGAATACAGGACCGACAGGCTTTGGCACACCTTGGACACAACGCCAAGGTCATGTGTCACGAACAACAGCGCTGTCCCGCGGCGGGCTTGAAGGCCTGCGATCAACTTAAGTATCTGTTTTTGCACCGTCACATCCAACGCAGTCGTCGGTTCATCCGCCACGATCAGCTTGGGTTCGGCGGCAAAGGCCGATGCGATCAGGATGCGCTGGCGCATACCGCCCGACAGTTCATGCGGATACTGGCGCAGCACGCGGGCCGGATCGGTGATCTGCACCTCTGCCAGCAGGGCCATGGCGCGGGCGTCTGCTTTGCTGCGGGCCCAGCCAAGGATATCAACCAGACGGTCGGTAATCTGCGGCCCGATCCGGCGTGACGGGTTCAGCGCTGTCAGAGGGTCTTGCGGGATCAGCGCGCAGGTCGCACCAACCTTGATCCGGCGAGCTGCGGGGGGCAGGGTCAAAAGGTCAGTACCATCCAACCGGATTTCGCCCGAGGTGATTTCAACCGCCTTTGGCAGGATACCAAGAATAGCCTTGCCGATCATCGACTTGCCCGCGCCACTTTCGCCGACAAGACCGCGCACCTCTCCGGCTGCCACCTCAAGACTGACATCGCGCAGCAAGGGCCCGCCGCCTTTGATGCGGACCGACAAGTTGCGGATCGACAGGTAATTCATCGCAGCACCGGATCGAAGCGGTCCTTCAACCCCTCTCCCAATTGGCTGAAGGACAGGACAGTCAGAAACAGGGTGATCAGCGGGAAAACCAGCACCCACCATGCCTGATGGATCGAGGTGCGCCCTTCGGAAATCATGCCGCCCCAGGTCGGGTCATCGGTAGAGATTGACAGGTTCACAAAGCTTAGGATCGCCTCGACGATCACCGCGATGCCCATTTCAAGTGTCAGCAGAACCACGATGATCGGCAGCACGTTCGGCAGGATTTCCCGAACCATCGTGCCGAACTTGCCGCGCCCGGACACGCGGGCAGAGGCGACATAATCCATAGCGCCCTGGGTCATCGCCTCGGCCCGGATCACGCGGGCAAAGCGGGTCCAGTCGATCACGACGATGGCAAGGATGATGGAGAACAACCCCGGCCGCAGCACGGCAATCAGCAGGATTGAGAATAAGACCGGCGGAAACGCCATCCAGATGTCGATGAAGCGTGAGACGACAGTATCAACCCAGCCCCGGTAAAACCCGGCCAGAAGGCCAAGGCTGGCCCCGACAGCGCAGGTCAGAACGCCCGATATCAGCGCCACCGACAGCGCGATGCGGGTGCCGAATATGATCCGGCTTAGCACATCACGGCCCAATGAATCGGTGCCCAGAAGGAACGACCTGTCCGCGCCGTGCACCCAGAACGGCGGCAGGCCGCCCGAGAACAGGTCTTGCGCAAGGGGATCTTTGGGCGCGACCCAAGGGGCAAAGATGGCGACCACCAGCAATGTCAACAGCCATGCGGCAGGCAACCAAAGTCGCAACCCGGCGCTGCGGCGGATTTGGGCGCGACCGTCAGCCATGCCGCAGCCGGGGGTTCAGGGCGGCGTAAGTCAGGTCAACCAGCAGGTTCACGCCCGTAAAGATAACGGCGAACAGGATCACGATGCCTTGGATCAATGGCAGATCGCGGTTGATCACGGCGTCGATGGCCATGTTGCCAAGACCCTCATATGAAAACAGCCGCTCGATGATCACGGTGCCGCCGATCAGGAAGGTGAACTGCACGCCCACCAAAGTCAGGGTCGGCAGGATGGCGTTGGGCAACGCCTGACGCCAGATCACACGGGCTTCGGAATAGCCTTGGGTGCGCGCCAGAGTCACATAGTCCAGATGCATTGTCTCTTTCAGGCATTGCTTCAAAAGCTGCCCGATGATGGCAGCCAACGGGATCGCCAAGGCGACCGAAGGCAGGAACATATGGGATAACAGGTCTTTGGTCAGATCAAACCGCAACCGCAGAATGCTTTCCACCAGATAGAAGTTCGTAATGAACGGCAGTTGCAAGGATGGCGTCACCCGGCCAGAGATCTGGAACACCGGAAACACCACGCCGAACACCACGATCAGTAGCAGCCCCCACAGGAAATCCGGCACCGACAGGGCCATGCCGTGGGCGATGTCGATGGCACCCTCGACCCGGGTTGCGCGCAACCTTGTGCCGGTCAGCGCCGCTGTGCCACCGATCAGAATGGCAAAGACCAGCGCCATGACCGACAGTTCCAACGTCGCAGGCAAACGCCCCAGAACAAGGTCCAGCACCGGGCGGCGCAGGGTGATTGACGTGCCAAAATCGCCGTGCAGCACGCCCAGACCCCAGATTAGAAATTGCTGCGGGATCGGTTTGTCCAGGCCGTAAAGGGCGGTCAGCCGGGCAATGTCTTCAGCCGTAGCCCCCGGCGGCAACATCATCGCAATCGGATTGCCCGGCACCACGCGGATGACGAAAAACACGATCACCGCCACGCCGAGCAGCGTGATTGCCGTCGTCATCAGTCGCAGCAAAAGGGTTCGAAGCAGGGCCATACGCATCATCCGGGGCCGCCCGCCCCCATTCATTGGTCTGTAAATATCCCACGGGGGGTCTGGGGGGTGTGAAACCCCCCAGCCGGGTCCGCAGAGCTCTTAGGCCCGCTTCATCAGGTGCGGCAGCAGGGCACCAGAATGGTGCGGTGTCACCACCACGCCTTTGGCCGCAAGAATCGGCTGGACGTATTGCAACAGCGGGATCACATAGGCGTTTTCCGCGATGTAGCGGTCAACGTCCTTCCAGCCCTGAATGCGCTTGGCCTCGTCCTTTTCGCCCCACAACGGCCCGATCTTGTCGATCAGGTCCTGGCTGTCCCAGACAGAGTGCGGCGAGGGGCCGAACATCGCGAACCCGGTTGAGGTGGTTGGATCGCCGACCGAGTTGCCCCAGTTGTAGAACGCCGCCGGGGCCAGTTTATCCGCCGCGCGCAGTTCATAATGCTTGGCGATTTCATAGACTTCGATGGTCGCTTCAATCCCGACCTTGCGCCACAGGCCGACGATGGCCTGGATCATTTCGTAATCCTTGGGCATGTAACCCTTGGTGGTCTGGATGGTGAACTTGACCGGCTTGTCCACCGAATAGCCCGAGGCGGCCAGCAGTTTTACGGCCAGATCGGGGTCATAGGGCGTCTTGATGCTGGCGTCATAGGCGTCGTAATCCGGCGTCTCAAGCGTGTCGATCGGGATGCCGTAGCCCGACAGCAGACGGTCGACGAGCGCTTGCTTGTCAATCGCAGCGACGGCGGCCTTGCGGACGTTCGGGTCCAGCATCACCTCGATGTCGTTCAGGAAGATCATCCCGATGTTGGACACCGGGGTTGCATAGTTGTTCATGCTGCCCTTGAGGCGGTCAAACTCTTCATAAGGCATTTCGAGGGTGACGTGGCTGGACCCCCCTTCGATTTCGGCCACACGGGCGGCGGCATCGGTCACGAACTTGATCGTCACCGTGTCAAAGTCAGGCTTGCCACCCCAATAGGTTGGATTGGCCTTCAGGCGGACAAACGCGTTTTGTTCAAACTTGTCGACCATGTATGGCCCGGTGCCGATCGGAGCCTTCTCAAAGCCCTCAGCCCCCACTTTGGTGTAGTAGGCTTTGGGCAGCACATAACCGGTCAGGAAATACATCCATTTGAAGATGGTCGGGTCGAACTGTTTGACGTCAGCGGTGACCTTGTTGCCATCAGCCTTGAAGTTGGTCAGCGAGGACCAGACAAAGTTGATCGGGTTGCCGGTGGCCGGGTCAGCGGCGCGTTCAAGGCTCCACGCGACATCCTCGGCGGTGAAGGGCGACCCGTCGTGCCATGTCACGCCGTCGCGCACGGTCATGTGGACCTGCGTTTTGTCATCATTCCAGCCCCATTCGGTCAACAGGCCCGGGGCGGGTTTCAGGTCGGGCTGTTGCAGGATGTATTGGTCGAACACCGACTGATACAGGCCCTGAATGGTCGGGTTCACCGCCGAGGGGCCAGCGGTCGGGTCCCACGACGGCAGGGTGACGTTGTAGGCGATCACCAGTTCGTCAATCGCCTGGGCAAAGCTGGGCAGCGGGATGGCGGTGGCCACCACGGCTGCCGAAAGCTTCAGAAGGCTGCGTCTGTTGAGGTTCATTGTATTGGTCCCTGTTGTTGGCAGTTTCTGGTTTATTTGCAGGTGTCAGATCGGTCTCAGGCTCCGGCCAGGTCTTTGGCCAGCAGATAGCCCGACCCGGCCCCTGTCCCTGCCCCGGGCCAAACGGCGGCTCCGGTCAGGTGCAGGTTGCGGATCGGGGTTGTGCCGTCGGCATGGCCGCGCATGGGACGGAAAAGGAAGTTTTGCGACAGGTGGTGCGACCCGCATACCTGATCGCCGCCGATCAGGTTGGGGTTGTCGGCTTGCAGATCATCCGGCGTCACGATGCGGCGGGCAAGGGTTTCGGCCCTTGTGCCGGGGGCGTGGGCTTCAAGGATATTCAGCGCGCGTTCAGCAAATGGCTCTGCCGCCTGCGCCCAATCGGTCGCGGTTATCTGTCCCTTGGCATCGCCTAGGATGGTGCCGGGCGCCATGCGCACCTGCAGCCACAGTATGTGCTTGCCATCCGGCGCACGAACCGGGTCCACGACGGTCGGTTGGCCCACGACAAGGATCGGCTCATCCGGCAGAAGGCCCGCCTTGGCCTGCTGGTAGGTTTTCGCCATCTGATCAAGACTGGGGGCAATGTGGATATAGGCAAAGGATTTCAAGTCCTTGGCGGTCCAATCCGGCAGGTCTGATAGCGCCAGATGGATCATCATCGTCCCCGGCGCATGGGCGAACCGGGTCATTGCCTCATCAAACGCGGGGGAGGTACCGCCCGTCAGTCGTGTCAGGGCAGAGGGGGCGACACCGGCAATCACCGCTTTGCTGGCGGCAATCGTGCGGCCATCGGCAAGTTCGATGCCGCTGGCTTTGCCATTGGCGTGCAGGATGCGCGTGACCGGGGCGTTGGTCTCCACCGTGCCACCGCGCGCCTCAATCGCCGCGATCATCGCCTTGATGATGGTGTCCGCCCCGCCCTGGCCGATCACCATGCCGAACGCCTGACCGGCCATGCCCTCAAGATACGGAAACATCGCGCCACCGGACACATCGGGGGCAAAATCCAGATGCATGCCCCAAGCGCCCAACATGGCCTGAACATGAGGGTTTTTGAAAGTTTCTGTCAGCCAACTGCGCGGCGATTGCAGCAAAAAGCGGGTCAGGTCCAGCGTGCCGCCCAAGCCCTTGGCGCGCAGTGTTTTAAACATGAAATATGCAAGCGCACGCAATTTCATCGGGCTGCCGAGCAGACCGAACAGATGCGGTGCCTGCGCCCCAAAGCCCGCAAACAGGGTTTGCCACGTCGCGGCATCTTCGGGCGACAGGGCCGCGATCATTGCGACAGTTTCTTCCAGCTTGGTCGAAACGCCTACATGTTTTCCGCCGGCGAAAGACGAGGCGAAGGGTTTGGCCACCGGCACAAAGGCGCAGCCGTGTTTGGTCAATTCCGCGCCGTATTGCTTGAAAAATGCGCTTCCGGCGAACAGTGACAGGTTCATAGCCCCCCAGTCGTGGCGAAAACCGGGCAACGTATACTCACCAGTTTTCACCGCGCCACCGGCCACGGCTGCGCCTTCAAAGACGCCGACCCGCCAGCCTTTGGCCGACAAATGCAAGGCGGCGGCCAACGTGTTGTGACCTGCGCCAATCAGCACTGCGTCGTAGTCGGCCAACCCACATCCTCCGCCCATTTCCCAAAGGATATTTGCAAATGCATTTAAATCTGTCTAGCATGATTCTGACAAGGCACGGGTATCTTTGCGCCACCCTGCCCAACATTAAATCGCAGCCATAGCGACAGGGAGAGTACCATGACATCTGCAAATATGCTGGCCGATCTGGCCGGAATGCTGGCCTCGGGCGGGGTTGAGGTGGTGGATTGCACCGGGGTTCTGGGGCCGGA
>JBBRKS010000098.1:0-14046 GCA_038231775.1 Rhodobacterales bacterium
GACAGCGGAAAGAACGGCGAAATCCGCGCCATCTGGGCGTCGGAAAGCAGGAACATATCGCTCATGGCAGCACCCCCTTGGTGCCGCAAATGAATCAGTGAGTGATCACGCCCGCAAGCGATTTAATGGGTCCAGACCCTACTAAGGTGCGACCGTTGAAGGGCCAGCGGGGTTGCAGCGCCACCGGACAAGGTCAGCCTTGGGTGTTGGACGAGACGCCGACTTGCGCGGGGCGCAAGAGGCGGTCGTGCAGCATGAAGCCTTCGGTCATCACCTGGATGATCTGGCCGACTTTGGTGCCGGGCAGCGGGGCTTCAAACATCGCCTCCATCGACTGTGCGTCAAATTGCTCACCGATTTTGGGTGAGATCGGTTTGACGCCGTGCTTGGTCATCACGTTGGTAAGTTCGCGCAAGGTCAGATCGACACCCTCCA
The DNA here is from genome assembly GCA_038231775.1 of Rhodobacterales bacterium. GTDB lineage: Bacteria > Pseudomonadota > Alphaproteobacteria > Rhodobacterales > Rhodobacteraceae > Stagnihabitans. Next base: position 436 of record JBBRKS010000098.1, read on the forward strand.
TCAGGGCGGAGGCTTGGGCACGCAGATCGTCCGGCACAGCGGTGATGGCGCGCTTGAGGTTGTCGTAGACCGGCAAAAGGTCGCGGGCGAGGCGGGTGGAGCCGTAATTTTCAGCCTCACGCCTGTCACGGTCGGCACGTTTGCGCGAGTTTTCGGCATCGGCGAGGGCGCGCATATAGCGGTCGCGCATCTCGTCCCGCTCTGCCCGTGCGGCGGCCAGTTCTTCGCTTTCCATAAAGGATTCGAGGTCCTTCAGGTCAATCTCTTCGGGACCAGTCTGTTGAGCGCCTGTGGTTTCGGGGCCTGTTTTGTCGTCTGCCATCTTGTTTCCCTTCAAAGCTTAGCCCTTTCCACGCTCGGACACCATGCGGCCCACCAGTTGGGCCGTGTAATCCACAATCGGGACGATCCGGCCATAGTTAAGCCGGGTCGGGCCGATGACGCCGATGGCGCCAATGATCTTACGGTCGGCGTTCATATAGGGAGAAACCACCAGAGTGGAACCCGAAAGTGAGAAAAGCTTGTTCTCGGAGCCAATAAAAATGCGGACACCTTCACCGGTTTCGGTCATTTCCAGAAAATCGGCAATGTCACGCTTACGTTCAAGGTCATCGAACAGGGTTCGGATGCGCTCGAGGTTGGGGGATTCGCTGCCGGTGTCGATCAGATTGGCCTGACCGCGCACCATCAGACGTTCGCCGCGTTCGCCCGCGTTTTCCCACATCGCGAGGCCACTTTCGACCATATCGCGGGCGAGGGAATCGATTTCCTGACGGCGGCGGTCGATCTGTTCGGCGATGAGCGGGCGCAGTTCCGACAGGCGGTGACCTTCTGCGATGGAGTTCAGGAAATTCGCCGCCTCACGGATCGAGGCGGGGGTTTGGCCTGGCGGCGGGGTGAACAGGCGGTTTTCAACATGGCCGTCGGCGTAAACCAACACCACAAGGGCGCGTTCAGGCGACAGGCTGACAAATTCGATATGGCGAATCGCGGTTTCTTGTTTTGGCGCAAGAACGAGGCTGGCAGAGCGGGTGATGCCCGAAAGCGCGGCGCCGACCTGATCCAAAAGCGAAGTCACATTGGTGTCGTCGCGGTCAAGCGAGGATTCAATCTTTTGGCGATCCTCAGGCGCGATGGTGCCGACCTCCATCAACCCATCCACGAACATGCGCAGGCCAAGTTGAGTTGGGATGCGGCCGGCGGAAACGTGGGGACTGTCGAGCAGGCCGAGAAATTCAAGGTCCTGCATGGTGTTGCGGATCGTGGCGGCGGAGAGTTTTTCAGTCATTGACCGGGTCAGGGTGCGCGAACCCACCGGATCACCCGAGTTCAGGTAAGATTCCACCACTCGGCGGAACACCTCGCGGGAGCGGTCGTTCATCTCGGACAGGATCGACGATTTGTCAGGCATGGTCTCTTGTAGGGAGGCGGGGGGCGGGCCGTCAATCGGGGTTGCGCCTTTGGGTGCGTGCGTCATATCTGACCGTTGGATATACTTGCAGCAAAAGGTGCGAACATGCGTCCCTCTGGCCGGAAATTAGATGAAATGCGGACGGTTTCGATTGAGGCCGGGGTGATGAAACATGCGGAAGGGTCGTGTCTGATCAAGGTGGGCGATACGCATGTGCTGTGTTCGGCCACGATTGAGGACAAGCCGCCGAGCTTTCTGAAGGGCTCGGGTCTGGGCTGGGTGACGGCTGAGTATGGCATGCTGCCGCGTGCGACCGGCGGACGGACCCGGCGTGAGGCAGCGGTTGGCAAGCAATCGGGGCGCACGCAGGAAATTCAGCGGTTGATCGGGCGGGCGTTGCGGGCCGGGGTGGATCGGTCGGCGCTGGGCGAACGGCAGATCGTGGTGGACTGCGATGTGATACAGGCCGATGGCGGGACGCGGTGCGCGTCGATCACCGGCGGATGGGTGGCGTTGCGGCTGGCGATGAATGGGCTGCTGAAGAGGGGGTTGATCGTCAGCGATCCGATGATTGACCATGTGGCGGCGGTGTCGTGCGGGGTTTATGCCGGGCAAAAGGTGCTTGATCTGGACTATGCCGAGGATTCGGTGGCCGGGACCGATGGCAATTTCGTGATCACCGGACGCGGTCGGATGATTGAAGTGCAAATGTCAGCGGAGGGAGCGACGTTCTCTCGTGATGAGATGGGCAAGTTGCTGGATCTGGCTGAGGCAGGGGTTGCAGCACTGGTTGCAGCGCAGAAGGCGGCGGTGGGGTGATGCGGGCGCTGGCAGGCAAGACGCTGTTGGTGGCGACCGGTAACACGGGCAAGCTGGTGGAAATTTCGTCACTGTTATCGCCCTTTGGTGTGGTTTTGGTGTCTTTGGCTGACGTTGGGCTGAGTGAGCCTGAAGAGACCGAGCATAGCTTTGCCGGCAACGCTTTGCTGAAGGCCCGGGCTGGTGCGAAGGGGTCAGGGCTGATCGCGCTCGCCGATGATTCAGGTTTGGAAGTTGAAGCTTTGGGCGGTGCGCCGGGGATATATACGGCGGACTGGGCTGAAGGGGCCAAGGGTCGCGATTTCGGGCGGGCCATGGCCAAGACTTGGGGGCTGTTGGAGGCGGTAAGCGCCCCTGCCCCACGTCTTGCGGCGTTTTGCTGTACGCTCGCGTTGGTTTGGCCGGACGGTGACGAAGCCGTTTTTGCTGGGCGCATCGCCGGGGAAATCGTTTGGCCGAAACGCGGGGCGCAGGGGCATGGGTACGACCCAATTTTCGTGCCGGACGGGTATGAGCAAACCTTTGGCGAGATGGATGAGGCGGTTAAAAACAGGATCAGCCATCGGGCGGATGCTTTTGGCAAGCTGATGAAGGAATGTTTCACGTGAAACTTATCTCAACTGGATCACCATTTGAGGCCACGATGGGGTACAGCCGGGCCGTTGTGAAGGGCGGCTGGTGCTTTGTGTCGGGCGTCACCGGCTATGATTATGTGACGATGGCGATGCCGGAGGGGATTGCGGATCAGGCGCGCACCTGCTTTGCGACGATTGCAGCGGTTTTGGCGCAGGGTGGGTTTGAGATGAGCGACATCGTGCGCGTGCAGTACACGGTAACCGATGTTGCGCTGGTCGACGAGCTGGTGCCGGTGCTGGGTGAGGCCTTGGGTGCGATTAGGCCGGCAGCAACGATGGTGATTGCGGGGCTGATCCGGCCGGAGATGAAGGTTGAGATCGAAGTCACGGCGTTCAAGGGATGATGGAAGACTGGCGCAACGGAGGGTTTGGCCTGTACCTGCATTGGCCGTTTTGCCAGTCAAAATGTCCGTATTGCGATTTCAACAGCCATGTGTCCGCGCATATTGACCAGAAACGCTGGCGCGACGCCTATGTGAAAGAAATTGCGCGGGTCGGGGCTGAAACCACCGGGCGCGTGATGAATTCGGTGTTTTTTGGCGGTGGAACGCCCTCGCTGATGGACCCGGACCTTGTGGCAGCGATCCTTGATGCGGTGCGTTCCACATGGACGCTGGCCAATGATGTCGAGATCACAATGGAAGCCAATCCGGGATCGGTCGAATCGGGACGATTTGCAGGGTATGGTCAGGCGGGGGTCAACCGCATTTCTATCGGAATGCAGGCGCTGAACGACAGTGATCTGCGGCGATTGGGACGGATGCATTCGGTGGTTGAGGCTAAGGCGGCGTACGATGTTGCGCGGGCGAATTTTGATCGCGTCAGCTTTGATCTGATCTATGCGCGGCAAGATCAATCTGCCTCTGCGTGGCGGCAGGAGCTGACCGAAGCGCTGGCAATGGAGCCGACGCATCTGTCATTGTACCAGTTGACGGTCGAAGACGGCACGGTGTTTGGTGCCCGCCACGCCTTGGGTCAATTGCGCGGATTGCCGGATGAGGACCTGTCGTCCGACATGTATCTTATGACACAAGAGATGTGCGACGCGGCGGGACTTGCGGCCTATGAAGTCTCTAATCACGCCAAGGTTGGGCAAGAATCGCGACACAATCTGATCTATTGGCGGATGGGCGACTATGTCGGGATCGGGCCCGGTGCCCATGGGCGGCTGACGCTGGGCGGACACCGGTGGGCCACAGAAGCGCCGAAACAGCCGGGGGCATGGCTGGAGCGGGTGGAGTCGGGCTTGCCGGGTGAGGTGCCGCGGATAGTGAGCGCGGGAGAAGATCACGCGATGGAATATCTGCTGATGTCGCTGCGTCTGGCCGAGGGCAGCGACATGGCGCGCTTTCGGGCGCTTTCGGGCCGTGACTTGCCGCTTAAAAAAATCCTTGATCTTGAGAAGGCGGGTCTGGTCAGCCGCGAAGCCGGGCATTTGAAGGCCAGTCCAACAGGTCGACTGTTGCTGAACGCTATTCTGCGCGACCTGCTGGTTTAGGCTAGAAGCCTTCCTCGATCAGGATATCGCGTGGGATTTTCGACAAAACATCGCACAAAAGATCAAGCTCTTCGAGGGTGCGGTAGCTGATTGACAAAACGCCGCCCTCATCAATGCCGCGATGGTCGATTTTGACCAACATACGTAAGTTGGCCGACAAATCAGCCTCTATCGCGCGAGTGTCAGCGTCTTTCTCAAGCTTGCCGCCGCTGCGGGGCTGTTTGGTTCCAGCGGTTTTGGCCAGCTTTTCAGTTTCGCGCACCGAGAGGCCACGTTTGACGACTGTAGCGGCCAGCGCGGCGGGATTTGCGACCGTCACAAGCGCCCGTGCGTGACCAGCGGACAGTGCACCGGTCCGCAACATGTCTTGCACCGAAACCGGCAAAGTCAAAAGCCGCAACAGGTTGGTCACATGGCTGCGGCTGCGCGACAGCGCCTCTGCCAGCTTTTCCTGGGTGTGGCCGAAACGGTCTATCAATTGGCGGTAGGCCATCGCTTCTTCGATCGGGTTAAGATCCTCACGCTGAATGTTCTCTATTATGGCGATTTCAAGCACTTCGACGTCGTCAAAGTCACGCACCACGACGGGCACTTCATGCAGGCCGGCGATCTGAGCAGCCCGCCAGCGACGTTCACCCGCGACAATTTCATACTGGCCGTCCTGACCAATGGCGCGCACGATCAGGGGCTGCACGATGCCTTTCTGACGGATCGAATGGGCGAGTTGTTCCAGCGCGTCGGGGGCGAATTGACGCCGGGGTTGGTTGGGGTTGGGCTGAACACGCTCCACCGCCAGAACTTGCGTCGGGCGGGGCGCGTCTTTGGCGTCGGCAGAGGGTTCCGGCAGATTCACATCGGCCAAAAGCGCGGAAAGACCCCGACCCAAGCCACGACGTTCCATCTTTTTATCCATGCCTCACGTCCCTACCTTGGTGTTGGCGAGCGGATGCCGCGCCAGGATTTCAGCAGACAGGGCGCGGTACGCCTCACTGCCCTTCGAGGTTGGATCATACTGCAAAACCGGCATTGCGAAAGACGGCGCCTCACTTAGCCGCACATTGCGCGGGATCACAGTCTTGAACACCAGATCGCCCAGCGTCTTGCGGGCATCGCTTTCAACCTGCAGGCTAAGCCGGTTGCGGGCATCGGCCATTGTGATCACCACGCCTTCAATCCGCAGGCGGGGGTTTGCCGTTGTGCGAATTTGGCGCACTGTCAGCATCAGTTGAGACAGCCCTTCAAGCGCAAAGAACTCTGCCTGAAGCGGGACGAGGACGGATTGCGCGGCGACAAGGGCGTTAACCGTCAAAAGGCTTAAGGATGGCGGGCAGTCGATCAGAATGAAATCAAGCCCAAGCGCGTCAACGGCAGCCTGACGCAGCGCGTCGTGCAGCAGGAATATGCGCTTTTCGTTGGAAACCAGATCAATATCCGCAGAAGCAAGGTCCGCATTGGCCGGGCATATCAACAGGTTGGCGATGGCGGTCGGCTGGATGATTTCGGACACCGGACGTTCTTCAACGAGCAGGTCATAGGTCGTCGCCCTACGGGCCTCCGGCGCGATTCCAAGCCCGGTCGACGCATTGCCCTGCGGATCAATGTCGATCAACAGCACCTTGGCCCCGAGTGCTACAAGGCCGGCGGCCAGATTTATGGTCGTCGTCGTTTTGCCGACCCCACCCTTCTGGTTGGCAACTGCGATGATTTGCGGCTGGGTGTCGCGGCTGAAATCAGGCATTCTGGATGTTCTTCAAGGCGAGGAGTCTGCCGGATGGATCAGTTTGGCTTTGCATCTGATGAGTGTCAAACCGCCAAAGCGTTGCGGCCTCGGCCAGTTCACGGTCAGCTTGGGCGCCTTTTGGGAAAATCGCCAGACCGTCGGCTGCAAGGTGCCGCACTGCCAAGCCACATAGCGCAGTTAAGGGAGCCATCGCACGGGCGGTGATCAGGTCGACTTCGATCGGGGACAAGACTTCGGCGCGTTCGGTCCGTACAAGGACCGGCACGTCCAACAGCCGCGACGCTTGCATCAAGAAGGTTGCCTTGCGTTTGTCGGATTCGATCAGCGTCATATGCATATCTGGCATTGTAGCCTGAGCCATAATTGCCAGAACAAGGCCCGGAAAACCCGCACCGCTGCCAAGATCCGCTGCTTGTTTCGTCTTTGCCGGGATCAGCGGGAAAAGTTGCGCAGAATCGAGGACGTGACGCTGCCAGCCATCGGTCAGACTGGACTGCGCCACCAGATTGATCGCTGGGTTCCACTTCTCAACGAGTGACAGCATGGCTTCCAGCTTGGCCAGTGTTTCACGTGAAACATTCAGCCAATCTGGTGCGGTTCCCCGCGCAACAGACGTCATTGACCGACGGCCCGGGCGTTGCTGGCCTTACGGCAATGCGCCAGAATCAGCAGCAAGGCCGCCGGGGTCATGCCTTCGATCCGTTCAGCTTCGGCCAGGTTCATTGGACGGCGGCGCTGCAACTTGGCGGCCAGTTCATTCGACAAGCCGGGCAGGTTGGCGAAATCCAGCGAATCAGGGATCTGCACCATCTCGTTGCGTTGCAGTGTAACCGCGTCAGCCCGTTCGCGGTGCAGGTATTGCGCATACAAGGCGTCACGCCAGACCTGAGCCTTTGTTTCCGGATCGATACTGGCCATTTCGGGCGCAAGCTGGTCAATGTGGCGCCATTCGGTGTCTGCGAAGGCCAGAACCTGCAGCAGACTGCGCCGGGCACCATCGCGGCTGACGGTCAAACCAACGGCCTGAAGGTCTTGCGGTGAGCAGGTTTTTGCGGAAAGCACAGCATTGGCGGCAGAAATACGCTCCATCTTATCGGCGAACAAGCGCGCGCGGTGGTCGCCAATCAACCCAGCGGACTGACCAAGGGCCGTCATTCGCTGATCGGCATTGTCGGCCCGCAAGTGCAGCCGGAATTCAGCGCGTGAGGTGAACATGCGGTAGGGTTCGGTCACCCCGCGTGAAATCAAGTCATCCAGCATGACGCCAATATAGCTGTCAGTTCGTGAAAACAGGACGGGCGCACGGCCCAGAACAGCAGCCGCAGCATTGGCACCAGCAGCCAAACCTTGCGCTGCCGCCTCTTCATAACCCGTCGTGCCATTGATCTGGCCAGCGAAATACAACCCCGCAACCGTGCTTTCCAAAGTGGGGCGCAGCGCGGACGGATCGAAGTAATCGTATTCAATCGCGTAGCCGGGCTGCAGGATCGTTACATTCTCCAAACCCTTGATGCTGCGCACATAATCGTGCTGCACATCGGCAGGAAGTGAGGTTGAAATGCCGTTTGGATAGACGGTGTCATCGTCAAGACCCTCAGGCTCCAGGAAGATCTGGTGCCCGGTCTTGTCGGCAAAACGCACCACCTTGTCCTCAATTGACGGGCAATAGCGCGGTCCCACGCCTTCAATATGGCCGCCATACATGGCTGACCGGCTCAGATTCGTGCGCACGATGTCATGGGTGCGTTCGTTCGTGTGCGTGATACCGCACGCGACCTGGCGCACCAAGGGCGCTGTGTTCAAAAACGACAGCATGACCGGTTCATCGTCGCCGGGTTGCACATCCAACCCCGTCCAATCAATCGTTTTACCATCCAGACGCGGCGGCGTACCGGTTTTCAAGCGCCCGCGTGGCAGCGACAGCGCATCAAGCCGTTGCGCCAAACGGACAGAGGCAATGTCACCCTCACGCCCACCCGACCGACGCTGATCGCCGACATGGATGACACCGTTCAGAAAGGTACCTGCGGTCAGCACAACCGCTCCGGCAGACAGGCGCGTGCCGTCCAGCAGTTCAACACCTGCGATGCGGCCACCCGGGCCATCGATCAGGTCAACCACCTCGCCTTCGATAATCTCAAGACCCTGCTCCCGCGCCAGCAAGGCCTGAATCGCCAGACGGTACAGCTTGCGGTCAGCCTGTGTGCGTGGGCCTTGAACGGCCGGGCCCTTGCGGCGGTTCAAAAGCCGGAACTGGATGCCAGCGGCGTCGGCGGCCAAGCCCATAAGACCGTCAAGCGCGTCAACTTCACGCACCAGATGGCCCTTACCCAAACCACCAATCGCCGGATTGCACGACATCACCCCGATGCGATCCTTGCGCATCGAGATCAGCGCCGTCCGGGCACCAACGCGTGCAGCCGCAGCCGCAGCCTCTGCGCCAGCGTGTCCACCACCGATCACCACCACATCGAAATGTTTCACGTGAAACATCCTCACTTGCCTATGCAAAAACTGGAGAAGATTTCGTCCAGCAAATTCTCAACCTCAACCCGCCCGACCAGCACATCCAACGCACGCGCCGCCTGCCGCAGATCAGCCGCAACCAGTTCGGCAGCAGCGCCGGGTCTCTGTACCTGACTTCTTGCCGATTCCATAGCCTCAACGGCACGCATCATCGCAACCCTGTGTCTCTCTCTGGTCATAACCCCCGCGGAGGCAGCTTTCTCGCCTAAAACCGCCGTGATCCGCCCGACCAAGGCATCTACACCCTGCCCCGTCAGGCCCGACACGGCGTCCGGAACGCGGCGCAGATCAGCCTTGCCCTGTACAACAATATCCCCCGATTGCGGCGCCATCAGCAGCACTTCGCCGGGATGATCCAGCAGGAACACCCGTAAATCTGCCGTCCGGGCCCGCGCCAATGCCCGTGCCACACCAATTTGCTCGACCTTGTCATCCGAATCGCGCAATCCGGCGGTGTCCAGCAAGGTCACAGCCAGACCGTCCAGATCTATCCGCACCTCTATCACATCCCGCGTCGTGCCGGCGATTTCAGAGGTGATTGCCGCCTCACGGCCAGCCAAGGCATTCAAAAGCGTAGACTTTCCCGCATTCGGTGCGCCAACTATCGCCACTTCAAACCCGTCACGCACCCGCTCTGCCACCTGCGTTCCAGAAATTTCATGCCGAAGGTCCGCCAGCAAACCGTCAATCAGCGCCAGAACCTCTGGCGTCACATCAACCGGCACATCCTCATCCGCAAAGTCAATCGTCGCCTCGATCAGCGCGCCCGCCCGGATCAGCGACCTGCGCCACCCTTCCGCTCGCTGACCGACGGCGCCTGACAAAACCCGCATTGCCTGACGGCGCTGCGCCTCAGTTTCCGCGTCGATCAGGTCGGCAAGCCCTTCGACCTGCGCCAAGTCCAAGCGCCCGTTTTCCAAAGCCCGACGGGTGAATTCCCCCGGTTCGGCCAAACGCAAACCTATCTGGCCCAGCGCCTGCGTCACAGCCTTTGCAACGGCCAGACTGCCATGCACTTGCAATTCCGCGCTCATTTCACCGGTAAAACTGGCGCCTTGGTCAAACACCAGAACCAGCGCCTCATCCAGCACCGCACCCTGCCAGACCAACCGCCGCAATGCCGCGTGTCGTGCGACAGGCACCACGCACAGCTGCGCCACCGCCGCATGTGCCTGCAGTCCCGAAATCCGGAACACCGCAACACCCGCTTTGCCCCGCGCCGAGGCCAGGGCAAAGATCGTGTCGCCCATCCTGCCCTCTTAGCTGTTCATCGATTCGAAGAATTCGCCGTTTGTCTTGGTTTGCTTCAACTTGCCAAGCAGGAATTCAATCGCATCCGTCGTGCCCATCGGGTTCAGGATGCGGCGCAGCACATAGGTCTTCTGCAAGTCGGTCTTCTCAACCAGCAACTCTTCCTTACGCGTCCCGGATTTGAGGATATCAATCGCAGGGAAGGTGCGCTTGTCGGCGACCTTGCGGTCCAGCACAATCTCAGAATTCCCAGTGCCCTTGAACTCTTCAAAGATCACTTCGTCCATCCGGCTTCCGGTATCAATCAACGCCGTTGCAATTATGGTCAGGCTGCCACCCTCTTCAATATTGCGTGCCGCCCCGAAGAACCGCTTCGGCCGCTGCAAGGCGTTCGCGTCGACACCACCGGTCAGAACCTTACCGGACGACGGCACCACCGTGTTGAACGCCCGGCCCAAACGCGTGATCGAATCCAGCAAAATCACCACATCGCGCTTGTGTTCGACCAGCCGCTTGGCCTTTTCGATCACCATTTCCGCCACCGCGACGTGCCGCGAGGCCGGTTCGTCGAAGGTCGAGGACACAACCTCACCCTTCACAGACCGCTGCATGTCCGTCACCTCTTCTGGCCGCTCGTCGATCAGCAGCACGATCAGATAGCATTCCGGGTGGTTCATCGCGATGGAATTGGCAATGTTCTGCAATAACACCGTCTTACCGGTCCGCGGCGGAGCCACGATCAACGCTCGCTGGCCCTTGCCAATCGGGCAGACCAAGTCAATGATCCGCGCCGACTTGTCCTTGATGGTCGGGTCTTCAACCTCCATCTTCAGGCGTTCATCCGGGTACAGCGGCGTCAGATTGTCGAACAGCACCTTGTGCCGCGCCTTTTCAGGGTCGTCAAAGTTGATACGGGTCGCCTTTGTCAGACTGAAATAGCGTTCGCCATCCCGGGGTGCCGCCATGACACCTTCAATCGTGTCACCGGTGCGCAATGAAAACTGCCGCAAAATTTCCGGCCCGACATAGATGTCATCCGGCCCCGCCAGATAGTTGGCCGAAGTTGACCGCAGAAAGCCGAACCCGTCCTGCATCACCTCCAACACACCGTCGCCGCCAATTTCCCAGCCTTCTTCCGCATGCTCTTTCAGGATCGAGAACATCATCTCGCCCTTTCGCATGCTTGGGGCGTTCTCAATCTCCCATTCCTCAGCCATCGCCAGCAATTCGGCCGGCGTTTTTGCCTTCAGATCGGCAAGATTCAGATGTTCAATCGTCATGGAAACCCTCAAACGCAACCGGGGCGGTCCCGGTGCCGTGCAGCGATGTCATAGGAATGCGTCAACGGCCGGACGGCCACGCAAATTGCCGGATAATCCGTGGTACGGCAAAAGTCAACCTGTCAGAATTTCACGATAACCGAGGCGACAATCACCACCATCAGAATCGTCGGCACCTCGTTCATCATCCGAAACTGCCGACCGGTCACCGTGCTACTGCCTGCAACGAAATCCTTGCGTCGTGCCCCCAGCCAACCCTGAAATCCCGTCATCGCAACAACCGACGCCGCCTTGGTCCATGGCCAGACCTGCGACCAATCCACGATCCCCGGCGTCATCACAAGACACAGGCCGAACACCCAGGTCGCCAGCATGGCCGGGTTCATGATCGCCTTCAACAGCCGCCGCTCCATCGTCTGAAACATCAGATCGGTGACCGATCCCTTTTCAACCTGCTCAACATGGTAGACATACAGACGCGGCAAATAGAAAAGCCCCGCCATCCACGCGATCACTGACACCACATGCCCGACCTTGATCCACGCATACCAGTTCGTCAGAAAGTCCATCATGTGCTGTTCCCCACCAGTTTTGACCCAAGCCCTACTTATCTTTAATAAAGATAGAGAAAGAGTTGATGATGTAATAGACCCCGTGGATATCTGGATTGATCCTTTCATCCGCCGTGTTTTCCACAGTGGCAAGTCTGTGGAGGACTCAGTGGAACCCCGTGCAAAACCTGTGGTCAAGGGTGAAAATATCTGATGTATTACAATGCCATAGCCTACCCACCTCCATCAGACTTACAGAAGCCAGAAAGGCCAAACTCCTCTGTGTCCCCAATCGACCTGACACCTTATGCACAGGGGCAAAATCTGCTTTCGTTCCGCCCCGATCCGGCGCCAGACTTCGGACCTCACTTTACCAAGCCTTCCCGGCCCCCAGAACAAATCAGCATTGTCCACAGGTCTGCCCCCACCGCTTTACCGCCAAGGTGACCCCGATGACCGACCTACTTTTGGCCTCACAATCCGCCATCCGCCTGACCCTGTTGCGCAACGCCGGGGTCCAGGTTCAGGCCCATCCGGCGCGGATTGATGAACAAGCGCTGCGCCTTGCATTGGAACAGGAAGGCGCCAGCCCGCGTGATATTGCGGACGCCTTGGCCGAGGCTAAGGCCCTGAAACTGGCGCAGCGCCATCCTGCAGCACTTGTGCTGGGCTGTGACCAGATCCTGACCCTGGGCCCGCGTCTGTTAGCCAAACCCGAAACGCGGGAGTTGGCGCGCCAGCAACTGGCCGACCTGTCCGGCCAAACCCACCAGTTGTTGTCAGCGGTTGTTCTGTACCACGGGGGGGAGCCGATCTGGCGTCATGTCGGCGTCGCACGGCTGACGATGCGCACCGTGTCTGACGCCTATCTGGACGCCTATCTGGATCGCAACTGGCCTGCAGTCGGCCAATCTGTCGGGGCCTATCAACTGGAACATGAAGGGATCAGGCTTTTCTCGGCGATTGAAGGCGACTACTTTACCATTCTGGGCCTGCCCCTGCTGCCCCTGTTGTCCTACCTGTCCGTACGAGGCTTCATCCCGTCATGACTGACCTGCCGCGAATTCCCCTTGCCGGTGTCATTGGCCATCCGGTGGCCCACAGCCGGTCGCCCGCCCTGCACGGCCATTGGTTGCAGCGCTACGGCATAACGGGGCATTACATCCCGATGGATATCGCCCAAGGCGACCTGAAAGAGGCGCTGTCCATGTTGCCCAAGCTGGGGTTTGTGGGTGTCAACGTGACGATCCCGCATAAGGAAACCATCCTCAAACTCGCCGATGTGGTGACCGACCGGGCCGCCCTGATCGGTGCCGCCAACACGTTGATTTTCCGCAAAGACGGCAAGATCCATGCCGACAACACTGATGGCGTCGGGTTTATGGCGAACCTGCGCCAGCATGCGCCCCAGTGGCAGGGGTCGCAGGGTCCCGTCGCGCTGTTTGGTGCCGGTGGGGCTGCCCGTGCCGTGATCGCGGCCCTGATCGAAGCGGGTGTGCCTGAAATTCGCATCGCCAACCGCACCCGGCTGCGGGCAGAGACGCTGCAGTCTGATTTCGGCGCAAAACTGGTGGTTTATGATTGGGTCCATGCCGGCGATATGCTGGACGGCGCCGCACTCGTCATCAACGCCACCTCATTGGGTATGGAGGGCAAGCCTGATCTGCGGCTGCCGCTTGACCAGCTGATGCGCGGCGCTGTTGCCACCGATTTAGTCTACACCCCCCTGATGACCCCCTTCCTGATCGACGCGCAATCAAGGGGTGCCCACATCGTCGACGGTCTTGGCATGTTGCTGCATCAGGCAGCGCCGGGGTTTGAACGGTGGTTCAACCACCGACCAGAGGTGGACGCCGCCACCCGTGCCGCCGTTCTGGGCGCATGAAGAGGCCTTTCCGC
>JBBRKS010000099.1:0-13964 GCA_038231775.1 Rhodobacterales bacterium
AGCCCAACCGCACGGCGCGGGCTTCGGCCTTGGGGCGCAGGCGCACCACGGGACGGGAATGCAGACGGGCCGCGGGGGCCGGGGTGAGGTCGGGCTCATCATTGAGATCGGAAGGAGGGCACATGCTGCCCCCTTTAAGCGGTTCGGACCGGTCTGGAAAGGCCCGCCGTTCGGTGCGCTACTGTGCGACCATCAGCGCGCCGGGCTGAAAGGCGTTGCGGCTGACAACCGGGTCCGCCGCAGCCTGCCCGGCTGGTACCAGCCGATGCGACAATTCGCGGGCCAGAACCTCGGCAACACGGCCCTCGATCACCGATTTCTGGGTGATGCCGGCCGCCTCTTCCTCCATCGCGCGTTCACCGCCCGCCGCAAGGATATCGGCCACCACGGCACGCGGGCCGTCGATGATCTGACCGGTTTGCACATCGCGCACGGTCAACAGAAAGTGCGTCGCATAGTTGCCGCCGGTTGTGTAGCGCGCCTTCAGGGTCAAGGCGTGGAACCGGGTCACCTCAATATCAACCTGAACCGCTTGGCCCACGGTCATGGCTTTCGTGCCGGTCTGGGCCGCGACCGTCATCAAGGCTGTGACCTGCGCATAGCGGTCGCCCAACGGGTCACCGTGCCAGACGATATCGGCATTGGGCACAAAAGAGTTCGCTTCGGAAATCCGCAAGGTGCGCGGCACCATCACGTTGATCCGGGCGACGTCATAGGCGACCGGTTGCAGCACCATGCCCCGGTGCGTCAGCCCGGCGACAAAGCCGCCCACTGCCGGACGCTCCGTTCCCGCCGCGCGGCTGACCAATTGGCCGTTTGTGCAGGCGCCAAGGCCCGCGATCGCCACAAGTGCCGCCCATGCTGTGATCTTGAACATTCTGCCACTCCCGGGCCTGTGCCCCTTTGCCGTTGTCTGATCATGCGATTCGAATGTGGCCGAAATGAGCGTAAATTTGTACAGGTTTGCGGAGAATGTTTCTGATCTGGCAACGGATATGGTGGCGGACTTCGGGTTTGTGTGAAATCTTTCAAAGGGCATACAGCCTGTGCCGCTTGGGCAGAATCCTGTTGTTAGCGCTAACGTGGTTTGCTATCCTGCGGTCAACCCCAGCTTTGTCGAGGATGTCATGGCCCTGAACCCCACCATCGCCCGCGTGACCGACCGGATCCGCGAACGCTCGCTTACAGCGCGGGGGCTGTATCTGGCGCGGATGGGTCAGGCGGTCAGTGCAGGCCCGGTGCGCGCCCATCTGAGCTGCGGCAATCAGGCCCATGCCTATGCGGCGATGACGCAGGACAAGGCGGCGCTGGCGGATGGCCGCGCGCCCAATATCGGCGTTGTCACCGCCTATAATGACATGCTGTCAGCGCACCAACCCTATGAGCATTATCCCGATCTGATCCGCACCACGGCCCGCCGGGTGGGTGCCACCGCGCAGGTCGCGGGCGGCGTGCCCGCCATGTGTGACGGTGTCACCCAAGGCCAGCCGGGGATGGAGATGTCGCTGTTTTCGCGCGATGTGATCGCCATGGCCGCCGGGATCGGGCTGTCGCACAACACGTTTGACGCCGCCATGTATCTGGGTGTGTGCGACAAGATCGTGCCCGGCCTGATCATTGCGGCGGCCACCTTCGGCCATATCCCGGCGGTGTTCGTGCCCGCAGGTCCGATGTCTACCGGCCTGCCGAATGAGGAAAAGTCCCGCGTACGCAATGCCTTCGCCAATGGCGAGGTCGGGCGTGACGCGCTGATGGCGGCCGAGATGGCCAGCTACCACGGCATCGGCACCTGTACCTTTTACGGCACCGCCAACACCAATCAGATGCTGATGGAGTTTATGGGCCTGCACCTGCCCGGCTCGTCCTTCGTCAACCCCGGCACCCCCTTGCGTGAAGCGCTGACCATCGCCGCCGTCGAACGCGCCGCCGGGATAACCGCCCTCGGGAACGATTTCCGCCCGGCGGGTGAGATTTTGGATGAACGGGCCTATGTCAATGGCATTGTTGGCCTGATGGCCACCGGCGGTTCGACCAACCTTGTCCTGCACCTGCCCGCCATGGCCCGCGCCTCGGGCGTGCTGCTGGATTTGCAGGATTTCGCCGACCTGTCCGAAACCGTGCCCCTGATGGCCAAGGTCTATCCCAACGGCATGGCCGACGTGAACGCCTTTCACGCCGCCGGTGGCCTTGGCCTGTTGATGCGCGAACTGATGGATGCGGGCCTGCTGCACGAGGATGCCAAGACCATTTTGGGTGAGGGTCTTGCCGCCTACCGCAAAGAACCCAAACTGCATATGGGCCGCCTGATCTGGCAGGACGGGGCCAAGCAAACCCTGAACGATAAGATCGTGCGCCCGGTCGCCGCCCCGTTTGCTGCGACCGGCGGCTTGAAACAACTGACCGGCAACCTTGGGCGCGGCGTCATCAAAGTCTCGGCAGTCGCCCCGGAACGCCATGTGATCGAAGCGCCGGTGCGGGTGTTTCACGATCAGGCTGACGTCAAGACCGCGTTCAAGCAGGGCGAGTTCACCTCTGACACCATTGTAGTGGTGCGCTTTCAGGGCCCGCAAGCCAACGGGATGCCCGAACTGCACTCGCTGACGCCGACCCTGTCGATCTTGCAGGAACGCGGGCTGAAGGTGGCGCTGGTGACCGATGGCCGCATGTCGGGTGCGTCTGGCAAAGTGCCTGCTGCCATCCACGTCTCTCCCGAAGCCGCCGCCGGTGGCCCGATCGCCAGACTGCGCGACGGTGACGTGGTCCGGCTGGATGCCGACAAGGGGACATTGACCGTGCTGGCCGAAGACTTCGACACACGCCCGCTTGCGACCGCCGACCTGTCGCACAATTCCTGGGGCTTGGGCCGCGAACTCTTCGCCGCCTTCCGCGCCCAGGTCGGCCCATCAACCGAAGGGGCGTCGAGCCTCTATTGATTTGCTCTTTGCAAAATACTCCCGCCGGAGGCTGCAACGCCCCGTCTCTCCAGCCGTTTACAGGATGCGCCCATGACCCCCGCCGAACAATCCCGCGCCGCCGCCGAAATCTGCCGCCTCGCCCCCGTGGTCCCGGTGATCGTGGTCGATGACCTCGGCTACGCCCGCAACCTCGCCGCCGCGCTGGTCGCAGGCGGTTTGCCCGCGCTGGAGGTGACGTTGCGCACGCCGGTCGCTCTGGATGCGATCCGGATCATGGCAGAGGTTGAGGGCGGGGTTGTCGGCGCTGGCACTTTGCTGACGCCCGCCGACGTCAAGGCCGCCAAGGCCGCCGGTGCCAGGTTCGGCGTCAGCCCCGGGGCGACCGAACGTTTGCTGGACGCTTGCGCCGAATATGATCTGCCGTTGCTGCCCGGTGCTGCCACCGCGTCAGAGATCATGGCGTTGCTGGAAAAGGGCTACACGGTGCAAAAATTCTTTCCGGCGGAACAGGCGGGTGGGGCGGCCTATCTGAAATCCATCGGCTCCCCGATTCCGCAGGTCAAGTTTTGCCCGACCGGCGGGATTTCTTTGAAAAACGCCCGCGATTATCTGGGCCTGTCCAATATCCTGTGTGTCGGTGGCAGTTGGGTCGCGCCGAAAGAGGCTTTGGCCAAGGGTGATTGGGCCACCGTCACAGCCCTTGCTGCCGAGGCCAAGGCGCTGCGGGCGTGATATCGGGGTGTGATATCGCTGGATAACACATGTGTTATGCTTCATAAGTCATTGTATTTAAACGATTTCGCAAAATTTCTTATGGTTTTGTTAACGTTTTCCACACCCATGCCACCCCTTCCCCCGGGCGTCGCGATTTATCGCGCGCCCGGCCGGGTCGGGACGATATTTGCACTCTGACGCTTGATCGGCGCGGGTCACATCGCTGCCGGGCGTTCGGTTTTCTTTACCCAAGGCCCGCTTTCGTCGCTCCAGTATTGCGCGGCGAGGCCCCAGCTGGTGAAGGTCGTCCAGCGTTGGCGCGCCACTGCCACCGCATCAGGGTCGGCCCCGTCGAACAGGACCCACAGGCGTTCTAGGGTGGTCACTTCGGTCTGAACCGCGTCCGCTCCGGCCAACAGCATCAGGCCTTTGGCACCATTGGTCACGTCACCCGGCCCCAGCAGGACCGGTTGGTCAGCGTCTTGCGGCCCGCCTTGCAGGCCGTGCGGCAAAAACCCGTCCTCGGGGCCAAGCCACAGTTTGGCGTCCAGTTGCGCCAACAGGCCCGCATCCGGCGCGCGGATCATGACGCGCCAGCCTGCCCCAAGGGCGCGGGTCACGGTGGTTGTCACCGTATCTTCCAGCCCGGACCTTATCAGGTGGTAAAAGACCGCCGTTGCGGGCACGACTTGCCTATGCCTCGGGCGCGGTTTCGTATTTGTCGGCGATCAGGCGGTTCAGCGCCAGAACGCCCCAGCCGGTCGCCCCTTTGGGCGCGGTTGCGGTGTCGGACTTCATCAGCGTCACCCCGGCGATGTCCAGATGGACCCACGGCATGTCATCTTTGACAAAGCGCTTGATGAACTGGGCTGCGACAATCGCCCCCCCGTCACGTCCGCCGACATTCATCATGTCCGCAAGGCGGGATTTCAGCTTGTCATCGTAAGCGGCCCCCATCGGCATCCGCCACGCCCCCTCGCTTTCGGCGCCTGCCGATTTCAGGAAGGCGTTGCACAGGTCATCGTTGTTGGAAAACACCCCGGCATGTTCGGACCCCAAGGCCACGATAATCGCACCGGTCAGGGTGGCGAGGTTGATGATGCCCTTGGGTTTGAAGGTTTCCTGCGCGTACCACAGCACATCGGCCAGCACCAATCGGCCTTCGGCATCGGTGTTGATCACCTCGACCGTGTCACCCTTCATCGACGTCACGATATCGCCGGGCCGCTGGGCGCGGCCGTCTGGCATGTTTTCCACCAGACCGACCAGCCCGACCACGTTGGCTTTGGCGCCGCGCAAAGCGAGGGTTTTCATCACCCCGGCGACCACCCCTGCCCCGCCCATGTCCATCGTCATCTCTTCCATGCCGGAAGCGCCCTTGATCGAGATGCCGCCGGTGTCAAAGCACACACCCTTGCCGACCAGCGCAAAGGGCGCATCACCTGCAACTCCACCGTTCCAGCGCATCACCACCATCTTGGTCGGGCATTCCGAGCCGATCCCGACGCCCAAAAGCAGGCGCATCCCAAGGCGTTCCAAGGCGTCTTCTTCAAATACCTCAACCTCGACACCAAGGTCGCGCAGGGCGGTCAGGCGGTCGGCAAATTCCATCGTGGTCAATACGTTGGCCGGTTCGTTGACCAGATCGCGGGTGAAGAAGATTCCCTTGGCCAAGGCGGTGGCCGACGCACAGGCCACTGATGCCGCGTCAACATCTGCAACCATCAGCGTGACAGCGCCTTTGGGCTTTTTGTCAGCACTTTTGTAGACATCAAAGTCATAGGCGCGCAGCAGCAGGCCCAGCATCAGGTCGCTTTGGCGCATATGGCCTTCGACCAGCACCAGCGTCGGTTGGGTGCCAAAGCTGCGCGCAATGGTGCCACCCGCCTTGCGCGCTGCCGCCACATCTGACCGGCGCGGCAATCGCACGACCTGCACCGCCTCTGCCGCAAGACCTGACGGCCAGGTAAGGTCCATCGACTCACCCGGTTTGACTTTGGCCCACGCCTCACTTGCCATCAGCCGCCGCAGCGCGCCGCGGGTCAGCCGGTCAACCCGCTTGGCCCCGACCGCCGTTGGCATGTCAGCGTCCACGACGATCACGATGCGCCCGGTGCGGGTGGCAAGGGCGTCAACGTCAAGGGTCACGATTTCGGGGATCAGCACGTCGGTCATCGGGAAAACTCCGGCAAAGGGTCAGGCGGCGCGGGGCGCGCTGGCAAGGATATGCCGCAGGCTAGCCCCCGGTGCCGGAAATGGCCAGATATGAGTTTTCCCCGCCCCGCTTTGCGGTTAGGGTCGCCTCAATCCCGGCCAAAGACCGGACACATACCTTGAGGGACGCATTTGCCACGGATTGACCGCTATCTTCTGTCGCAATTCCTGCAGTTGTTCGGGTTTTTCGCCTTGGTTCTGGTCGGCGTGTACTGGATCAACAAAGCCGTTGGGCTGTTTGACCAGTTGATCGGCAACGGGCAGTCGGCACTGGTGTTCCTAGAATTTTCAATCCTGACGCTGCCGACGGTGATCAAGCTGGTGCTGCCGGTTGCGGCGTTCATCGCCACGGTCTACGGCACCAACCGGATGATGACGGAAAGTGAGATGGTGGTGATGCAGGCCACGGGGTTTTCGGCCTTAAGGCTGGCGCGTCCGGTGTTGTATTTCGGGGTGGTCGTCGGGCTGATGATGGGGGTGATGGGGCATTTTCTGGTGCCGGCCAGCCGGGCCACGCTGGTGTCAGCCCGCACCACCATGTCAGAAAACATCACGGCGCGGTTTCTGACCGAGGGGACGTTTACCCATCCTGCCGCCGATGTGACGCTGTATATCCGCGAAATCTCGGCTGAGGGAGAGTTGCTGGACATGTTTCTGGCCGACAACCGAAAGCCGGACACCCGCACCACCTATACGGCGCGCAAGGCGTTGTTTGTGCGGGGCGATGCGGGGCCAAAACTGATCATGTTCAACGGCATGGTTGAAGGGCTGGACCGTAACACTCAGCGCCTGTCGGTGACGCGGTTTGCCGATTTCACCTTTGATCTTGGCGCATTGCTGACGGCGGGGGTCAGGCCGAACCGCACGCCGAGTGAGCTTTCGACCGCTGAACTTCTGTGGCCCACCCCGGCTTTGGTGGCCGAAACCGGCGACACCGCCGACAGTCTGCGGTTTGAGGGCCATGCCCGTTTTGCCGAACCGTTCGGCGCTGTGTCGGTCACGCTGATCGGGTTTGCCGCCTTGCTGTTGGGCGGGTTCAGCCGGTTCGGGCTGTGGCGTCAGATTGCGCTGGCGATCTGCCTGATGATCGTGGTGCAGGGCTTGCAGGCGTCGGCCACCGATCTGGGCGCGCGCAGTGCCAATGGCTGGATGTTGGCCTATGTCGCCCCGGTGACTGGCCTTTTGCTGGCGGCGGTCATGCTGTGGTGGGCTGGGCGGGCGCGCCGGGTTCCTGCGGTGGCGGCGGAGGCTGCCCCCCCTCTGGCTGGTGCTGCGGCATGATCCTGAACCTGTACATCGCCCGCCGGTTTGCCGCCCTGTTCGCCCAGGTTTTCGCCGGGTTTTTCGCGCTGATGATGATGATCGACGTGATCGACGAGTTGCGCAAATTCTCTAACCCCGGGCTGACCCTGTCCGAGGCGTTGCTTTTGTCGCTGATGAATGTCCCGGCCACGATCTACCGGATTTTGCCGCTGATCATGATATTGGCGGCAATCGGCCTGTTTTTGGGGCTGGCGCGGTCGTCCGAACTGATTGTGGTGCGGTCGGCTGGGCGGTCGGGTCTGTCGTTCCTGATGGCGCCGGTCATCACGGCGCTTGGCATCGGCGCATTCGCGGTGACCGTGCTGGACCCTTTGGTCGCCGCCACCTCGCACCGCTATGACACTTTGTCGGCGGGCCATGCGCGGGGCGGGTCGGTGTTGTCGGTGTCAGCCTCTGGCCTGTGGTTGCGGCAGGGCAATGATGCGGGCCAGACCGTGATCGAGGCAGAGCGCGCCAATCTGGACGGCACCGAACTGTATCAGGTCACCTTCCTGACCTTCGCGCCTGACGGCACGCCGCAGCAAAGGGTCGAGGCGGCAAAGGCGACTTTGGTGCCGGGCGCGTGGCAATTGTCGCAAGCGAAGTCTTGGCCGTTGACCGCCGACAACCCGCAGCGCAGCATGAAATCGCTGCCAGAAGGCCAGACCATCGCAACAGATCTGACGCGCAACAGCATCCATGACAGTTTCGGGACGCCCAGTGCGATCAGCTTCTGGAACCTGCCCGCCTATATCCGCGGGCTTGAACGGGCCGGGTTTTCGGCGCGCAGCCACCAGGTCTGGTTTCAGATCGAACTGGCGCAACCCTTGTTCTTTGCCGCCATGGTGCTGATTGCGGCGGGCTTTACCATGCGGCACGCAAGGATGGCAAAAACCGGCACTTTGGTGCTGTTGGCGCTGGTCAGCGGGTTTGGCGTGTTCTTTCTGCGCAACTTTGCCCAGATATTGGGGGAAAACGGCCAGATCCCGGTCGTGATGGCCGCATGGACCCCGCCCCTTGCCGCAGCGCTGCTGGCGCTTGGCTTTCTTCTGCATCTGGAGGATGGCTGATGCGTTGGCGTTGGCTTTGGCTTGTACTTTTGACTTTGACCCTGATGCCGGTGGCCGCTGTGGCGCAGGACCGCGCCACATTGGTGGCCGATGCCGTCGCTGTGCAATCGCAGACCGTTCTGCGCGCCGAGGGTCATGTCGAGGTGTTTTACAAGGGTCAGCACATGACCGCCACCGCCGTCACCTATGACAAGGCGGCCAACCGGCTGGTCATCACCGGGCCGATCCGGATTGATGACGGCAAAGGCAATCTGTTTTTGGCCGCCGAGGCCGATTTGTCGGCGGACCTGACAGAGGGTCTGCTGACCTCTGCCCGGATCGTGCTGGATCAAAAGCTGCAACTGGCGGCCAGTCAGGTGCTGCGGGCGGATGGTGGGCGCTATACAGCGATGCGGTCGGTTGCCGCCTCGTCCTGCAAGATATGTGCCGGATCGACCACGCCGATGTGGGAGATCAGGGCGCGTGAGGTGGTGCATGATGCGCTGGCCCAGCAAATCTGGTTTTCCAACGCCACCTTGCGCTTTGTAGGCGTGCCGGTGCTGTATCTGCCGGTGTTGCGTGTGCCCGACCCGACACTGCACCGCGCAACCGGCTTTCTGATCCCGCAAATCCGCACCACGACCGCGTTGGGCACCGGGGTTCTGCTGCCCTATGTCATCACGCTGGGGCCCAGCCGCGATCTGACGGTGACACCTTACCTGACCACCTCTGGCGACCGGACGCTGAACCTTGGCTACCGGCAGGCCTTTGCGCATGGCACGTTTGACCTGAAGGGCGCTTTGACCAACGACCACATCATTCCGGCTACCGCGCGCGGCTATGTACAGGCGGACGGCGCGTTTGATCTGGGGCGTGGCTACAAGCTGACGCTGCACGGCATCGCGGTCACGGACCCGGCCTATCTGCTGGATTACGGCATATCAAACGCCGACCGGCTGGACAGCACGGTTGCGGTGACACGGGTGCAGCGCAACCTGTACTTTTCCGGCAGTCTGACCGGCTTGCAATCAATCCGCGAGGGCGACAGCAACGTCACCCAACCAACGTTTATCAGCGACTTTGTGTTTCACCGCCGCTTTTTGCCCGCCGTTCTGGGCGGTGAGGGCGAGTTTGAATTGCAGTCGCACAGTCAGTACCGCCCCTCGACCCTGCCATTTGATGCCAATGGCGACGGCATCGCGGATGGGCGCGACACCTCGCGCGTCACGGTCAAGGGCGATTGGCGGCGCAACTGGACCCTGTCCAACGGGATAGAGCTTTCGACGGCAGCGGACGGTGAGGCGGACTTTTACACGATCAGTCAGGATGCGGTTTATGCGGGCTATCCTTACCGGGGGACTGCCACCGTGGGCGTGGAACTGCGCTGGCCGTGGGTCAAGACCAGTGCGCGCGGTGTCAGCCAGATGATCGAACCGGTGGTGCAGATCGTGACTGCGCCCAAGCCCGACAGCTCTATCCCGAATGAGGATTCGACGCTGGTTGAATTTGACGAAAGCAACCTGTTCGCGCTGGACCGCTTTCCCGGTGCCGATGCGTTCGAGGCGGGCACAAGGGTCAATCTTGGCGTCAATTACCTGCGCACCGCACCGACCGGCTGGACCCTTGGGATGACGGCGGGCCGGGTGTTGCGCTTTGCCGATCTGGGCCAGTTCAGCGCAGCCTCTGGCCTTGCCGGGCGCAATTCGGACTGGCTGGTGGCGGCATCCCTGGCCAATGCGGGCGGGCTTGGCATGACCACACGGCTGGTGCTGGATGACGGGCTGGCCGCAACCAAGGGCGAGGTGCGCTTTGACCTGATCCGCCCCGGCATCAACTTGTCGGGCGGCTATGAATACCTGTTGGCCGACGCATCCGAGGACCGTACCCTTCCGGTGCGCGAACTTGTGCTGGACGGCAGCTATGATCTGACCGGCAACTGGACCGCCCGGGTGACCAACCGCTATGATCTGGTGTCACAAAGTGTGGCACAGGCGGCGTTGCGCCTGAACTACAAGAATGAATGCCTGCTGGTCGATTTTTCCGTCTCGCGCAGGTACACGTCCTCGACTAGTGTGAAACCCAGCACGGATTTTGGCTTGTCGGTGGAACTTCTGGGCTTTGGCGGCAGTAGCGCGCAAGCCAGCCAGCAGGTCTGCCGCAAATGACGACAGCAGGAATGACCCTATGATGCGGAATATTCTTACCCGGATGCGGCTTGCTTTGGCCGTTGTGGCGGCGATAGGCGGGGCGTTCGGGGTCTTGCCTGCCCACGCTGGCGGCGACCTGTTCGCCCCCGCCGTCACGGTGAACGGCACGGTCATCACCCGCTTTGAACTGAGCCAGCGGTTGGCGCTTTTGCAGGTGATGCGTCAGCCGGGCGATCTGGCGCAGCGCGCGCTTGACGATCTGATCACCGACCGTCTGCAACTTGAGGCGGCCAAGGCCTTTGGCATCACGGTCAGCGGCGATGCAGTCAAGGCCGGGATGGCCGAATTCGCCGGACGCGCCAATCTGACGACAGACGCCTTCATGACCGCGATTGGCCAGAACGCGGTGCAGCCGGAAACCTTCCGCGACTTTGTGACGGCGGGTGTGGCGTGGCGTTCGGTGGTGCGGGCGAAATTCGGTGGCCGCGTCAGCGTGACAGATGCCGAGATTGACCGCGCAATTGCCGACGGTGCAGCCTCGGGTGGGACATTGCGGGCGCAGTTGTCCGAACTGATCCTGATTGATGATGGCAAATCCGATGTCGTGGCATTGGCCCGGCGCATCCGCGACAAGATCAAGACGCCGTCCGATTTCAGCAATGCGGCGCGGGTCTTTTCCAAGGTGAACACGGCGGGCAATGGCGGGGCTTTGGGCTGGGTCGATGTGACCGTTCTGCCGCCAGAGGTGGCCCGGGCGATAGCCGGGTTGAAGCCGGGTGAGATCAGCCAACCGGTGCGCCAACAAGGCGCTGTCGGCCTGTATCTTCTAAGCGGTCAAAGTGTCGGCGCCGGGCCTGCCAAAGGTGCGCCGGATGTGGATTATGCGGTGTTCGCGCCGGGTGCGGCGCGCGATGTGGTGCGTCTGCAGGCCAGCTCGACCGGGTGCGCAGCGCTGGATGTCGCCTCACGCGGGCTGCCGGCCGCCGCCTTGCAGCGCCAGACCGTGGCAGAGGCCGCCGTGCCCGCCAGCCTGCGGTCGGTTCTGGCCGGACTGGACGCTGGCGAAAGTGCTGTCGTCGCCGGGGCTGGCGGAGTGCCGGAACTGGTGATGTTATGATCGCGCATTCCGCACGCGCAGGTCAGTGCGTCACGCGATGATGTGCGGTCAGAACTGATAAACCAGAAGCTGGGCCTGCTGGCATCGGCCTATCTGGAAGAACTGCGCACGCAAGCGATCATCGTTCAGCAATGAGCGTGGCATCGGCTCGGCTGATGTTTAGGTTGGTGGCTGTGGGTTTGGTGCGCTTGCGAGTGGCGTTCCTGCGGATTCACCCATGACTCCCATCGCGCTGACCTGCGGTGAACCTGCCGGAATCGGGGCCGAAATTGCGCTTTTGGCGCGTCGGGCTCTGCCAGACCTGCCGTTTTTCTGGCTGGGCGATCCCCGCCACTTGCCTGTGGGCGCACAGTTTGCCCAGATTGCCACACCTGCCGGGGCGGCCCTGGTTCCTGCCGGGGTCCTGCCAGTTCTGCCGCATGATTTTGCCGGGCACGCCGTGCCGGGCCAGCCAGACCCTGCCAATGCGGCGGGTGTGATTGCGGTGATTGCCCGCGCCGTCGCCTTGGTGCAAGACGGGCAGGCGCAGGCGCTGTGCACCCTGCCGATCCACAAAAAGGCGCTGAAGGACGGGGCGGGCTTCGCGTTTCCCGGCCATACCGAGTATCTGGCACATCTGGCGGGCGACGTGCCGGTGGTGATGATGCTGGCTTGTGATACGTTGCGGGTGGTGCCCGCGACGATCCACATTCCGCTGTCCGATGTGCCCAATGCCCTGACCGCTGATCTGCTGGAGCGGGTGATCCGGCTGACAGCGCAGGGTCTGGTGCGCGATTTTGGCATCCTGCGTCCCAGATTGGCGATTGCGGGCCTGAACCCCCATGCGGGTGAAGGCGGTGCGATGGGGCATGAGGAAATCGACATGATCGCGCCTTTGGTGGCGCGCCTGACGACCGAGGGGTTGGACCTGCGCGGACCCATGTCAGCCGACACGATGTTTCATGCGCGGGCAAGGGCGGGTTATGATGCGGCGATCTGCATGTATCACGATCAGGCGCTGATCCCGATCAAGACGCTGGATTTCGACGGTGGGGTGAATGTGACCCTCGGCCTGCCATTCATCCGCACCTCACCCGATCATGGAACGGGATTTGACATTGCGGGCAAGGGTCTGGCCAAGCCGGACAGCACGATTGCCGCTTTGCGGATGGCGGCACGGATGGCTGCGGCGCGGGCGGCAGCGGCCTGAGATTTGGGTTTCAGCGCCCCGTCGCCACGGGGATGGGGTTGAAACCTGACTGGTAAGGCGCGCCAGTTACGTCTTGGGCTGGATCAGGTCCCAGCGGTTGCCGAACGGGTCAAGCCAGACCGCCACGGTGCCATAGGGTTCGTGGCGCGGGGCTTCTTCAAACACACCACCGGCGGCGGTGATCCGGGCGGCGTCGGCGGTGAAATCGTCAGAGTGTAGGAACAGCCAGACCCGGCCCCCGCACTGGTTGCCGATGGCCGCGATTTGCGCAGGCGTGTCGGCGCGGGCCAGGATCAGGCGGATATTGTCGCCTTGCGGGGCGACGGTGACCCAGCGTTTGGGGCCTTGCGGAATATCCTCGGTCAGGGTGAAGCCAAGGCCCGCGCAGAAAAACGCAATGCCGGTGTCGTAGTCGGGCACGAGGATTGAAAAGGCCGAAAGCCTCACGTCGTGCGCGCTTGTGGCAAAGCG
Organism: Rhodobacterales bacterium; assembly: GCA_038231775.1. Taxonomy (GTDB): domain Bacteria; phylum Pseudomonadota; class Alphaproteobacteria; order Rhodobacterales; family Rhodobacteraceae; genus Stagnihabitans. The sequence goes on from JBBRKS010000099.1 coordinate 13,119, forward strand.
ATGCGGGCGACTTGTTCGGCGATGGGTTCGACCGACAAGGGGTGCAGTTCGGCGCGGTGGGTGGCAGGGTCACCGATCGGAACCCACGCGCCGCCCTTGTAAATCTCAAGCGCGGAAAAGTTGGCCTTGTAGCCCATCTTGCGCGAACCGGGCACCCAGTAGCCCAGGTAGACGTAAGGCAGACCCGCCTCACGCGCAATCTCGACATGGTCAAGGATGGCAAAGGTGCCCAGCGACAGGTCCTGCAAGTCGGGGTCGTAAAAGGAGTACACCATCGACAGCCCGTCATCGAACACATCGGTCAGGCTGACACAGGCCAGTGGGCGGCCATGTTCCCCGGCGCGGGCCGGGCGGGTGTATTCGATGACGCGGGATTTGATCGGGGTTTCCTCGATCATCGCGGCGAATTCAAACACGTCCATGTCAGCCATGCCGCCATCGGCGTGGCGTTCGTCCAGATAGCGGCGGAACAGGGCAAACTGATCTTCTGTTGCCCAGGGCGAGGTGGCGTTGCGGCGCAGATGGGCTGCCCCCTTCATCACCCGTTTCTGGGTGCGCGAGGGTTCAAAATCGGCCACCCGGATGCGGGCGGACAGGCAGGCCGAACACTCTGCGCAAGACGGGCGGTACAGCACGTTCTGGCTGCGCCGGAAGCCTTGCTTGGACAGCGAATCGTTCAACTTTTGCGCATGTTCGCCCTGCAACGCGGTGAACAGTTTCCGTTCAAACCGGTCGTCCAGATAGGGGCAGGGCTGGGGTGCGGTCACATAGAACTGTGGCGCGATGGGAAGCGTGTGGCGCATGGGGGCCTTTGCAGCATGATCTGGCCCGCAGGTTAGCAAGGCC
>JBBRKS010000100.1:0-13900 GCA_038231775.1 Rhodobacterales bacterium
AGTCCGTGACGTTGGGCGTGGCTTTGCCGACCAGATCGGACAGTTCCATTCCCTTGCCATCCAGATACTCTGACAGGCCAGAGATCATTTCGGCCACGATCTTGAAGCCGTAGGTCATCACCGCCGTGCAGACCTGCACATTGCCCGCCCCAAGCGCCATGAACTCTGCCGCATCGCGCCATGTCGTCACACCGCCAATGCCCGAAATCGGCAGGCCGTGGGTCAGCGGATTGCGGGCAATCTCTGCCACCATGTTCAGCGCAATCGGCTTGACCGCTGGCCCGCAATAGCCGCCATGGGTGCCCTTGCCGTCAATCATCGGCTCGGGACTGAAGCTGTCAAGGTTCACCGACGTGATCGAGTTGATCGTGTTGATCAGCGAAACCGCATCCGCCCCACCCGCATGGGCCGCCTCTGCCGGTTTGCGGATGTCATTGATGTTGGGAGTCAATTTCACGATGCACGGCATGCGGGAGTGTTTCTTGACCCAGCGCGTCACCATCTCGATATACTCCGGCACCTGCCCCACGGCAGATCCCATGCCGCGTTCGGCCATCCCATGCGGGCAGCCGAAGTTGAGTTCGACGCCGTCCGCCTCGGTATCCTCGATCCGGGCGAGGATATCCTGCCATGACGCCTCGTCACACGGCACCATCAGGCTGATCACCAAAGCCCGGTCGCGCCACTTGCGCTTGACCATCTTGATCTCGTCCAGATTGGTCTGCAATGGCCGGTCGGTGATCAGTTCGATGTTGTTCAGCCCCAACAACCGCCGGTCCGCCCCCCAGATCGCCCCATAGCGCGGCCCGTTGACGTTCACGACCGGCGGCCCCTCGGACCCAAGGGTCTTCCACACCACACCACCCCAGCCCGCCTCGAACGCGCGCTCGACGTTATAGGCCTTGTCGGTCGGCGGCGCAGAGGCAAGCCAGAACGGATTGGGCGATTTGATGCCGATGAAGTCAGAGGTGAGATTGGCCATGTCAGGCTCCTTGCCGGTTGGCATGAGGAAAGAATTTGGTGCTGCGGTCCACAGGGCCGGAATAGCCCGAGACGGCACGGCACAGCGATTCAAGTGCGACCCAGCGGTCGCGTGCGGTTCCGTGACCGTATGTGCGGCTTTGCAGGGCGTAATGGCCATGGAACTCTTGCCGCAACAGGTCTGCCAGAGTCAGGCGGTTCACACGTCGGTATTCCAACCATTTGCCAACGGCTGCAGCCCCCGCTGACAACGCCCCAAGTCCAAGGGCAGACCAGCCATGCCCGTCCCGGGCCAAGGTGAGAACAAACAGAACGACCGCGGCGCCGACCAGAACTTCGGCAGGATCGGGGCGTGGCGGTTCGTCCTCCAGACGAATGGCCGCGATCCAGCTTGACCGTGTGACGCCCATGTCAGACACATTCGTTCGCGGATGACACGGCTGGCCTGTGCGCAGCACAACATCCTGCCAAGCCTTGCGCAACAAGCAAACCGGCCATTGCGAAACCACGATATTGGTTTCGATCTGGTCGAAAAGGTCGCCAAAGGTCTGCAGGCTAGCGGCGACGTTGTCGGCGATTTTCAAAGCGAAAACCTGCTCCGCCCATTCGATGAGATCGACGTCATCGCCGTCCCCGACAAGATCGAAATTGTTCTGACCGTTGCGTCCCATGATGATCACCGTAGGTCGGGGGTTACCCCGACACCCCCATCAACACTGCATGAATCTCTTCCGCCGCATCGCGCCCCTCGGCCACGGCGGTCACCGTCAGATCCTCACCTCCCGCAGCACAATCACCACCGGCCCAGACCTTGCCGACATGCCGGACCAGTTTCTTGCCATCCCTTGCAATCGGCTCGCCGGTCAGCGTCTGGCCGATGGCCTTGAAGACCTGATCGGCTTTCAGAATGAACGTCTCACCACTGTCATAGGCGAATTCCACGCCTTCAACCGCCGCACCGCCAAGGATTTTCACCGGGGCCGCATTGTACAGGATCGTCACACCGCAGGCGGTTGCGTGCTCTTGTTCATAAAGGCTCGCACTCATGGCCTCTTTGCCGCGCCTGTAGACCATCGTGACATTCTGCGCGCCCAGCAGTTTGGATTGTACGGCCGCATCCACCGCCGTCATGCCGCCGCCGATCACCACAACATCGCGACCCACGGCGAGGGTGGATTTGTCAGCGGTCTGGCGCAGTTCGGCAATGAAATCGACGGCGTTGCGCACGCCCGGCAACGTCTCACCCGCCGCATTCAGCGCGTTCACGCCAGCAAGGCCAATGCCCAGAAACACGGCGTCATAGGCGGTTTCGAGGGCCATCATAAAGAGATCGCGGCCCAGTTCCATGCCGGTCTGGATTGTGATGCCGCCGATCTGCAACAGCCACTCCACCTCACGCGCGGCGAAATCGTCGGTGGATTTATAGGCCGCGATGCCGAATTCGTTCAGACCGCCCGCAATGGTATGGCGTTCAAAGACCGTGACCTCGTGACCATGCAGCGCCAACCGGTGGGCACAGGCCAGACCCGCAGGGCCAGCCCCCACGACGGCGACTTTCTTGCCCGTCGGGGCTGCGCGCACAAACGGATGCACGCCCTTGGCCATCAGACTGTCGGTGGCAAAGCGTTGCAGGCGGCCGATTTCGACCGGCTTGCCCTCGGCCAGTTCGCGCACGCAGACCTCTTCACACAAGGTCTCGGTCGGGCAGACGCGGGCGCACATGCCGCCCATGATATTCTGGGCAAAGATGGTGCGCGCCGCAGCATCAGGAGTTCCGGTCGCGATCTGGCGAATAAACAGCGGAATGTCGATCGAGGTCGGACAAGCTGTCATACAGGGCGCGTCATAGCAGAAATAGCACCGGTCAGCGGCCACCCGCGCCTCGTGTGCATCATAGGCGGGCATGTAAGTTGCGAAATTCTGCGCCAGAGCTTCAGGCGGCAAACGGTGGGCGGCAATCCCCGGTGTCTGGGATGAGTTGGGCATTCTGGGCCTCCCCTTCTGGTCATTCAGCGCATTATTTCAGGAAAGGCTTGCACAGCTCCTGTTTTTTATCAAACGGTAAATTTCATCGAAACTGAAGAATTGCAGGCCAAAGGCACCAAACCGCATCGGATGCTTTTCCTTTGGGCAGGTCTGCCGTATAGACAGCGCTAGCAAGTGCCCGGTTGGCTGGCAGGCAGCCAAATTCCGGGCGCACAAGAACAACGACGCCAACAAGAGGATTGCATGAGCAAAAATTCCCCCGACGCGGACGTGGCCTTCATCTCTGCCTTGGCAGAGCTTTTGAACAAGAACGACCTGACCGAATTATCAGTCAAGCGCGATTACGGCGAAAACGACTCGCTTGATGTCAAGGTGGTCAAGCAGGTGACGGTGATGCAGATGGCAGCGCCGGTGATGCAGGCGGCAGCGCCGGTGCATCAGGCCGCAGCCGCCAGCGCCCCTGTGGCAGCGCCGATCGAAGACCCCGCCCAGCATCCCGGCGCCGTAACCTCGCCCATGGTGGGCACGGTCTATCTGTCGGCTGAACCGGGGGCTGCGGCCTTTGTCGCGGTCGGTGCCACGGTGTCCGAAGGCCAGACCGTTCTGATCATCGAGGCGATGAAGACGATGAACCACATCCCGGCCCCGCGGGCTGGCGTGGTCAAGCGTATTCTGGCCACCGACGGTCAGGCGGTCGAATACGGCGCGCCTTTGATGATCATCGAGTGAGGCCGGCATTTTGACCCAAAGCCCCCCTCTGCCGATCTTCGACAAAATCCTGATTGCCAACCGGGGTGAAATTGCCCTGCGGGTAATCCGCGCCTGTCAGGAAATGGGCATCAAATCGGTCGCCGTGCATTCGACCGCCGACGCCGACGCGATGCATGTGCGCATGGCCGACGAATCGGTCTGCATCGGGCCAGCCTCGTCAGCGCAATCCTACCTCAGCAAAGCCGCGATCATCTCGGCTTGTGAGATTACTGGCGCGCAGGCGGTGCATCCGGGCTACGGGTTCCTGTCAGAAAATGCCTCTTTTGCGCAGGCGTTGCAGGATCATGGCATCACCTTCATCGGCCCAAATGCCGAACACATCCGCATCATGGGCGACAAGATCACCGCCAAGGAAACCGCCAAGGCCTTGGGCATTCCCGTGGTGCCGGGGTCTGACGGCGGTGTGCCGGATTTCGAAACGGCGATTGGCGTGGCTGCGAAAATCGGCTTTCCGGTCATCATCAAGGCGACGGCGGGTGGCGGCGGGCGCGGCATGAAGGTCGCAAAGACCGCCGAAGAGCTTGAAATTGCCTTTCGAACCGCCCGCGCCGAATCCAAGGCCGCCTTTGGCAACGACGAAGTCTACATCGAAAAGTACCTGCAAACCCCGCGCCACATCGAAATACAGGTGTTCGGCGATGGCAAAGGCAATGCGGTCCATCTGGGCGAACGCGATTGCAGCCTGCAACGCCGCCACCAGAAGGTGTTCGAAGAAGCCCCCGGCCCCGTCATAACGCCCCAGATGCGCGCCGCCATCGGCAAGGTTTGCGCCGATGCGATGTCGAAGATCAAATATATCGGTGCGGGCACCATCGAATTCCTGTACGAAAACGGCGAGTTCTTTTTCATCGAGATGAACACCCGCTTGCAGGTCGAACATCCGGTGACCGAAGGCATCTTCGGCGTCGATCTGGTACGCGAACAGATCCGCGTCGCCTCGGGCCTGCCGATGTCGTTCACGCAAGACGACCTCGTGATCAACGGCCACTGCATCGAAGTGCGCATCAACGCCGAACGCCTGCCCGATTTTGCCCCGCGTCCGGGCAAGGTCAAGGTGTTCCATGCGCCCGGCGGCCTTGGCGTGCGAATGGATTCGGCGCTGTATGGCGGCTATTCGATCCCGCCCTATTACGACAGCCTGATCGGCAAGCTGATCGTGCATGGCCGCGACCGCCCCGAAGCGCTGGCCCGCCTGAAGCGCGCCTTGGGAGAGTTGATCATCGACGGCATTGAAACCACGATCCCGCTGTTTGACGCGCTGTTGGCCGAACCTGACATTCAGAACGGAGAGTACAACATCCACTGGCTGGAAAAATGGCTTGAGAAAAAGTTCGGCACCTGATCGGTCAGGTGCTGCGCTTTGGCAGGGTGTCAGAAAATTCTTGCAAAGCGGGTGAATGCGCCTAGCCTTGCTTGAATATTGTAGCCCCTGCTTGCTCTGCCCAAGCTGCGCTGTCGCCCCTGAAACGGAGCCTGCCATGCCAATAACCGAGATTGAAGTCAAAGAGTTGAAAAAGCATTTGTCGGAAGCCAAGGGCCATGTCCTGAACTTTGGCCTTTGTATTGCGGCACCGCCCGAAGACACCGTCATCCTGCTTTCCAAGACCAAGGACGGCAAGGCGCTGGCCACTAAGGCCAAAGACAGTGCAGAGCGCGGCAAGATGTTTCACGGCACCTGCACCGTGGAAAGCAGTGTCCTGATCCTGACCTGCACGGCCCGCGCCCCCACCTCTTTGGCCAAAACGCTGAAAACCTTGTTCCGCGAGCATAAGATCACCAACACCGTGAAGGTCACGGAAGTCGTGGAAGACTAAAACGGCAACCTCCGACTCCGCGCTATGCCGCAAGGCGTGGGCGGGGGCGTGATCCGTTTTGTGGCGCTTCGGGTCTGAAAGATCGTAGGTCAGCGTCATCGGTAACACGTGGCAACCGACCGTGAAACAAACCCGCCTGCAAGACCGCCTCTGCCGGCTTGCAGCCCGCGGCCCAAGCCCCTAGTTTGCTTCAAAACCCCGTCAAGGCGGGGATCAGCCGGGCCTGTGGCCCTATAGTGGAATTCCGATGTATAACCTGTGGCGGACTTTTGACGGGCAATACATCCCCGCCCTGTCCGAGTTGTCGGTCTGCCAAAAAACCTGCCCCGACCTGACAAACTCCACCCGCGGCACGGCCCCAAAGCAAACACAGAAATGACCCTGACACCCGCTTTGCTGCTGCGCGCTTATGCTGCCGGGGTGTTTCCGATGGCGGAAAGCCGCACGGATACAGAAATCCGTTGGGTCGATCCGCAGTACCGTGCGGTGTTTCCGATGCCGGGCTTTCATGTCTCGCACTCATTGGCGCGTCATATCCGTCGCATCAGACCGCGAGTCACGGTGGACCGCGATTTTGCTGGTGTGGTCAAAGCCTGTGCCGACCGGCCCGAAACCTGGATCAACGCCGAAATCTTTGCGGCCTACGGCGCGCTGTTTGCCCAAGGCCATGCCCATAGTGTCGAGGTGTGGGAGGGCAGTGACCTGATCGGCGGGGTGTACGGTGTGGCACTCGGGTCGGCGTTTTTCGGCGAAAGCATGTTCTCGCGCCGGGTGAACGGGTCAAAGATGGCGCTGACCTATCTGATGCACCGCCTGTCAGCCGGGGGGTTCACGCTGTTTGACGTGCAGTTTCTAACAGCCCATCTGACCAGCCTTGGCGCGGTGGAACTGACACGCGCCGACTACCGGCGCAGGTTGGCGCTTGCCGTGCAGAACAGCGCCAGTTTTGCCCCGCAGGGCTACCCGCCGGAACCAGTGGTGGAATTCGTGCTGTCCGGTGCCGGTGCCATAGCCGCCTCCGGCACATCACAATGCAGCACCCAGACGTCATAGCGCGGATGATCCAACGCCGACAAAGCCGGGCTTGACGCCACCATCCAGCCCTTGAAGACCGGATCGGTCAGACCAGAGTCGAGGATAGTGACATGCGCATAGGCATCGCCCATCGGAAGGTCAGACGGATAGCGGCATTCGTCCAGACGCACGGTCAGGCGACCCTCTGCCTGCGCCTGACCTGGTGCGAGATCATAGTCCGAAACGATCCCGGTCATCCGGTCCAGCACGCGCAACACACCGCCCTTGGCCACCACAATCTCGGCCTGTGCAGCGCTGGTCACCGCAATCATCCCTACGGCGACTGTGCCCAACACGGCCAACCTTTGGGCGACCCGCTGGGTGCCGGCCAAAATCATCTGTGCCACGCCCGGCACGGCCTGCCCCCGCATCAGCACCCATGCGGCCCTGATGCGGGCGCGCACTCTCATGGCGCTTTTGTCCCGCTGTCCGGCTTAGAGCCTACGAATTTCATCAGCAACGACACCAGCGACACAGCGCCCTGAGTGTCCTCGATCTCGTCTCCCGGGGCCAGCATGTCGGGCAGCCCGCCGGGTTGCAGTTCGATGTAGTTGCCGCCCAGCAGCCCCTCGGACGAAATCAGGATCGCGCTGTCGCTAGGCAGTTCGATCTTTTTGTCAACCGAGATGACGGCATCCGCCATGTAGGTTGAAGGGTTCAGCGTCAGACTGGTCAAAGAGCCGACCTTGACGCCAGCCAGCTTGACATCGGACCCAAGGCTGACCCCCTCGATCGACCGGAACGCGGCGTGCAGCTGATAGGTGTCGCCCCCGGCCCCGATGCCCGCCCCTTTGCCCGCGTAAATGACAAAGCTGAGGGCGGCTGCAATCACCAGCGCCCCTGCGACAATCTCTAGTTTGTTTTCGGCCATAGCGCGTTCCGCCCCTTGAGGTTGGGTTTTGGTGTGCCGCTATTCCGGCGACCAGGCTTCATAATCGGCACGGGGCGCGGGGGTCGCACGCCGGATCGACCCGGGCGGCGCATAGGCCGCAGCCGTGCCCGTCAGGTTTTCCAGATGCGGCTCTTCCCACGGCTTGTGCGGCAACGGGGCCTTGGTCGGCGGCTGGTCCCAGGTGTGGTGCAGCCAGCCATGCCAATCGGGCGACACGCGCGACGCTTCCATTTCACCGTTGTAAATCACCCAGCGCTTTTTGGCATCGGCGGTCTGGTAATAGATGTTGCCCTGATCATCCTGACCCACTTTGACACCGCGCCGTGCCGTGAAAATCTGGGTGCCAAGGGTCTGGCTGTTCCACCAGGTCAGCATGCGCAGAAGTGTGGACATCGGGTGCCTCCGTTTGTTTGGGTTTTCTATGCCGGAACCGGGGCAAAGGTCCAGAGGTGCGAAGGGCGCAAGCGGGCGGTCAGCGCAAAATAGGCGGTTGATCGACAAAAGCGGTCCGCAGACGAGTTTTCTGCGAAAACTCAGCCAGACGATCTTTCTGCGAAAGATCAGCTTGGCAAACGCCACCACTGAATTTTCGCAGAAAATTCGCATCTTCAGGATTTTAGCAGAAAATCCGTGCGTTGACTTCAACCGACCTTAAGCGCAACCGCGATGGCCGCCCAAAGCGGCTCCACCGGTTCGACGCCCACTGAAAACCGGATAAAGCCCGGTGCCACCGCATCACCCCAGCGCGCCCGGCGTTCGCCCGCCGAATGGGTGCCCCCGAACGAGGTGGTCTGGGTGACATAGGCACAGCGCGTCAGGAAATCTTCGGCCTGATCCTCACCCTCAAGTTCAAAGGTCAACAAAAAGCCAAAGCCCGACATCTGACGTTTGGCCATCGCAAAAGACGGGTCGCTTGGCAGACCGGGATAACGCAGCGCCTTGATGCGGGGATGGGTGGCAAGGCGTTCGGCCACGATCTGCGCACTGGCGCACATGCGTGACAGACGGACCTCCAGCGTTTCAAGGCCGCGGTGCAAAAGCCACGCCTCAAACGCGCCGGGCACTGCACCGGACAGTTTGCGCCATTCGGCAATCCGCGCCATCAGCCCGGCATCGCGGCCCGAGACATGGCCGTAAAGCACATCAGAATGCCCCGCCGGGGCCTTGGTGTCAGCCGCCACCACCAGATCAGCCCCCAGATCCAGCGGGCGCTGCAACAGGGCCGTCATCGTGGTGTTGTCAACGATCAGCCGCGCGCCCACCGCATGGGCCTTGCGCGCGGCCAAGGCTATGTCGCAGCAATCAAGGCCGGGGTTGGACGGGGTTTCCAGAAAAACCACCGCAGCGCCGGTGAAATCCGCCGCATCCACCTCGGTCGTGTTGATCAGCCGCACTGTCACGCCCATCGGCGCAAGAAACCGTTCAGCCAGCAGCCGCGTGGTATAATACCCATCTGCCGGCAGGATCACCGTCTGCCCGGCCTGCAGCGTGCACATCAAAGCCGCCGCAATCGCCGCCATGCCAGAGGGAAAGCCGACCACGGTGGCGCCCTCAAGGATCGCAAGCTGCTCTTCCACCTCTTCCCAGGTCGGCATTGCCATGCGGCCGTATTTGTAGGCCGCATTCTCCAGCCCGGGCAAATGAAACGTCGTGGCCGAGATCAAGGGCGGGGCCACCGGATCGCCGCGCCCCAGACGGGCGGACCGGTGATGCAGCATGTCGGCAAAGCGGCGGTCTGGAGTCATCGGGCGGCTTTCTGGTTGCAAGTGCCGGGAGCTTCTCCCCCGGACCCAAGTGGGATATTTACAAACACGTCAAATCTATTCAAGGCGCGACGGAAAGCCCTCTGCGCGCAGGTCGGTCTTCAGCGCATCTTCCAGCAGCTTGACGATCTGGGTGGATTGCGCCTGCCCGCCGTACACAGCTTTACCTTTCAGAAAGGTCTGGGTGGTCAGCGATGCAAGGTCCAGCGGCACGCCGTATTCGCGGCCAAACCCCATCGCAAAGCCCAGATCCTTCAGCGCAAGGTCCATCGTGAAGGCGATGTCATAGCTGCCGTTCAGAATCAGCTGACCTTCGGTTTCATGGACAAACGAGGTGCCTGACGAGGCTGAAATCGCCTCATACGCGGTTTTCAGGTCAAGTCCGCCGCGTTTGGCCAGCATCAGCGCCTCGCCGTCCGCCACCAGATGGATGAAGGCCAGCATGTTGGTGATGACCTTGATCACCGCAGCCGACCCCAAAGGCCCCATGTGAAAAATCTTGTCACCGATGGCCTCAAGCGCCGGGCGGTGCAGGTCGTACAGATCGGCGTCACCGCCGACCAGCACGGTAATCTCACCGCGTGCGGCTAGGTGAACGCCGCCCGTCACCGGCGCCTCAAGCATCCGCACGCCGCTAAAGCGGGCAAGTCCTGCCAGCCGCAACACATCCTCGCGCCCGAGGGTGGAGTTTTCGATCCAACTCGCCCCCGGCTTCATCATGGGCAGAACCTGCGCCAGAACCGCCTCTGACACGGCGGGGGACGGCAGGCAGGTGAAGATGTGATCGACCTCGGCTGCAAGCTCTGCCGGGGTGGCGGCCACCGTGGCCCCCATCGCCGCATGACGCGCGCCAAGTTCAGGGTTGCGGTCATAGACGGTAACCTGATGGCCCGCCCGGATCAGGCTGGCGGCCAGATGACCGCCAAGGTTGCCCAGACCGATATATCCGTAATTCATGCGCCCCACCCGACAATGCCTTTGACTTCGCAGAAATCATGGATGCCCCAGTCGGCATATTCGCGCCCGTTGCCCGATTGCTTGTAACCGCCGAACGGCGCGAAGGTGTCCCATGCCGGATAGTTCAGGTTCACCGTGCCCGCCCGCAACCGGCGCGCCACCGGCTTTGCCTCTTCAACCGGGCCGGCGATAAAGGCGGCCAGACCATAGGGCGTGTCGTTGGCCATCTCAACCGCGTGGTCGATGGACTCGTAGGGCAGGATCGCCAGCACCGGGCCAAAGATTTCCTCACGCGAGACGGTCATGTCATGCGTCACATCACCAAAGATCGTCGGTTTGGCAAACCAGCCGTGGTTCAGACCCTGCGGACGGCCAATGCCACCGCAAACCAGCGTGGCCCCCTCATCAATGCCAGCCTGAATCAAGCGCTGCACCTTGTCCCATTGCAGCTTTGAGATCAGCGGCCCCATCGTTGTGGTGGTTTCAGTCGGATCGCCGACCACGACCGCCTCTGCCGCCTCACGCGCATGGATTAGTGCCTGCGCGTGCTGGGCGCGGTGCACAAACATCCGGGTCGGCGCATCGCAGCTTTGCCCGGTGTTGCCAAAGCACCCCTCAACCCCCGCCTTCACCGCCGCCGCCAGATCAGCAGTCGGCAGGATGATGTTGGGAGACTTGCCGCCCAGTTCCTGCGCCACACGCTTGACGGTGGGGGCAGCCGCCGCCGCCACAGCCGTGCCAGCCCGTGTTGATCCGGTAAAGCTGACCATATCCACATCCGGGTGCGACGACAGCCGCGCCCCCACATCAACGCCCGTGCCGTTGACCAGATTGAACACGCCCGGCGGCACCCCGGCCTTGTGGCAGACATGGGCGAACAGAACGCCCGACATCGGTGCAATCTCGGACGGTTTCAGCACCATGGTGCAGCCTGCGACCAACGCAGGTGCCACCTTGCAGGCAATCTGGTTCATCGGCCAGTTCCACGGCGTGATAAGGGCGCAGACCCCGATCCCCTCATAGACGATGCGAGTGTCACCGCGCATCGATTCCCACACCATATCCTCAGCCGCCTTGATGGTGCTTTCGATATGAACCTGACCCGCCCAGACCTGCGCGCCCCGTGACCATTCGATGGGCGCACCCATCTCGGTGCTCATCACCTGCGCGAATTCCTCGTACATCTCGTTATAGGCGTCCAGAACCCGCTTCACGACCGCGATGCGTTCGACCACGGGAATAACAGTCCACGCCCCAAACGCCGCCCGCGCCGCAGCGACCGCCGTATCAACATCGACCGCATCGCCCAACGCCACATCGGTCACGATTTCCTCGGTCGCCGGATTTTCAACCCCCATCCGCGCGCTGGAATGCGGTTCAACCCAAGCGCCGCCGATGTAGAATTTCTGCATATGTGCCGGAACCATCAGACCCTCACTTGAAATGAATGTTGTATTTCGCACGGATCGCGGCATCAATCTCGGGATCAATGACGTTGCCTGCGCGGGACAGGATTTCATTCTTGCGCTGAATGGCCTTGTCCAGCAAGACCGGTTTGCCCGCCTCGTTCCATTCCTTCGGGCTCATCCGGTTCGCGACGTTGGGATAGATGTATTCGGTCTGCATCAGCTTCAGCGTCTGATCGCTGCCCAGATAATGCCCCGGCCCGCCCAGACAGACCTGCTTCATTGCCTCGATGGAGGTGGAGTCTTCGGTCACCTCAATCCCTCTGACACAACGCATCGCCTGCCCCAGCAGGTCATCGCCCAAAATCAGGCTCTCCATGCAGAACCCAAGAAGTGAGGCGTGCATGCCGACCGCCTCGTAGCACATGTTCAGACCCGACAGCCCGGCCAGCGTGTTGGTGATCCCCTGCTCCCATCCGGCCTGCATGTCCGGCAGTTTGGAATCCGAAATCCCCGAGGCAGCGCCACCCGGCAGATCGTAAAACCGGTGCATCTGCGCACAGCCCGCCGTCAGCAGCGCCTGCTCGGCAGACCCGCCCGACATCGCCCCGGTGCGCAGGTCAGACACGAACGGCCAGGTGCCAAAGATCGCAGGCGCGCCCTTCTTGATCGCGTTGACATACACCACCCCGGCCAGACACTCTGCCATCGCCTGCACAATCGCCAAAGCAATCGGTGCCGGAGCGGTCGCCCCCGCCTGCCCCGCCGACAACAAAAGCATCGGCATGCCGCGCCGGATGCAATCCTCCATCACCTTGCAGGATTCCTCGGCAAATTTCATCGGCGGCACGACAAAACAGTTGGAGTTGCTGACAAAAGGCCGCTCAAGCCACTTGTCCTCACCGCCCGCCACCTGATGCAGAATGTCAAAGGCAGGGGCGACGGCGTCAGGTTCAAAGAAACTGGTGCCAACATGCTTTTTCGTACCGGCAAGACAGGCGTACAGCGTGTTCAGGTCCATATCGACGTTATCAATCACGTCGCGGCACACCATGGTGCGCTGGAAAAAGTGAATGTTGTCAAGGTTCTGCACCAGACGTGCTGCGTCATACAAATCCTGCGCGGTGCTGTCGCGGTAGTCCAGCGTGATCGGATCAACGATATGCACCGCCGCCCCCGCCGTGCCGAAATGCACATTGCTGCCCGACAGGTGCAGATCATGCCGCGTGTCGCGGGCGTGCAGCGTGATGTTGCGCGCCGCGACCGCCAGCATATCCTCCACCAAGGCGCGGGGAAACCGGATGCGCCCGTCATCGCCCAGAATGGCCCCCGCCCCGGTCAAAATCTCCACGCCAGAGGCGGGTGCGTTCGACAGCCCGATCACCTCCAGCGCCTCAAGGGCCGACGCGTGGATTTTGGCAATCCCGGCCTCGGTCAGGGGCTTGTAGGTCCCCCCCGGCATCCCGCCCCGCACCGGACGCACATCATCCGCCAAGGGCGCTGACCGCAACGCCACCCGTGCTGACCGGCCACCCGACCGCCCCGACCGCGCCTCGTTGCGCGCTTTGGCCGGTTCGCAGACGTCTCCAAGATCGCTCATCGCTCGCCCTTTCATTCAGGTCCAAATATTCCGGGGGTGCGGGGGCTGGCCCCCGCCTTCAGGTGTGTGCGGGGGCTGGCCCCCGCCTTCAGGTGTGTGCGGGGGCTGGCCCCGCGTCTAGGTGCGTGCGGGGGGCTGGCCCCACTTTAATCTACTGTTTCACGCGTTCAGATTTCGGGTCGTACATCGGCACCAGACTGGCCACCGCCCGATGCCGCACCCCCGCCACTTCGATTTCGTAAGTTGAGGCCAAAACCTCCGCCTCGCTTTGCCCCTTGCACGGAACATAGCCCAGACCGACCGCCCCGCCCAGAAAATGCCCGTAATTGCCGGATGTCACCGGGCCGACTATCCTGCCATCCCGCACAATCGCCTCATTGTGGAACAACAACGGCTCCGGGTCGGTCAGGCGGAACTGCACCATGCGGCGGTTCAGGCCCTCTTCCGCCTTGCGCAACACCGCATCGCGCCCGATGAAGTCCGGCTTCTTGGTGCGCACCGCAAAACCAAGCCCGGCTTCCAGCACATGATCCTCATCGGTGATGTCATGGCCAAAGTGGCGAAAGGCCTTTTCGATCCGGCAGGAATCGAGCGTATGCAAGCCGCACAGCTTCAACAGGCCGGTTTCTTCCAGCGCTTCAAACACATGGGCGGTC
>JBBRKS010000101.1:0-13881 GCA_038231775.1 Rhodobacterales bacterium
AAGGTGAATCAACAGCGTCTCACCCGACGACAGGTCGGCCAGAATGTACTTCGACCGCCGCCGCAATGTCAGCACCGTTTGGCCCGTCAGCCGGTCGGCCATGCGGTCAGGCAGGGCAAAGCGCAGATCGGGACGGTTGACTTGTGCCTGCGCAATCACATGTCCCTCAAGGACAGGCAGCAGGCCGCGCCTTACGGTTTCGACTTCGGGCAGTTCGGGCATCCCGCATTTCCTTAGGTTGAGGCGCAGCCTCGCAGTGCCTATAAGGTGCGTGCGTACAAGGAAGGGCAAGCCCCGATGAGCGATCAGAACACCACCCATTTCGGCAACCAGACCGTGAATGAGGCGGACAAGGCCGGCATGGTCCATGGGGTTTTCACCCGTGTGGCCAGCAAATACGACATCATGAACGACCTGATGTCGGTGGGCATCCACCGGCTGTGGAAAGAAGCGATGATGGATTGGCTGTCTCCGCGTCCCGGCCAGCAACTGCTGGATGTGGCGGGCGGGACGGGTGATGTCGCGTTTCGTTTTCTGGGCCGTGCGCCGGGGGCTGTTGCCACCGTACTGGACATGACCGAAAACATGCTGATCGAAGGCCGCAAGCGGGCCGAGGCAGAGCGTTTGTCCGACCGTCTGAACTGGATTGTGGGCGATGCGATGGCCCTGCCCTTCGCCGACAACAGCTTTGACGTTTATACGATCAGCTTTGGCATCCGGAATGTGACGCGGGTGCAGGATGCGCTGAACGAGGCGTTTCGGGTGCTACGGCCCGGCGGGCGGCTAATGGTGCTGGAATTCTCACAGATTCCCAACGCATTGTTGCAAAAGGCCTATGACCTGTACTCGTTCAACGTCATTCCGCCTTTGGGGCAGATGGTGACCGGCGACCGCGACAGCTATCAATATCTTGTGGAATCGATCCGCAAATTCCCCGAACAAGAGGTGTTCGCCGGGATGATCCGCAAGGCCGGATTTGCCAACGTGATATACCGCAATCTGACGATGGGTGTCGCGGCACTGCATTCGGGCTGGAAGGTCTGATGCGGGGACCGCACAATATCCTTCGCCTGATCCGAACCGGCGCGACGTTTGAGCGGACTGGCGCGATCAAGGTGGTGCTTGAAGGGTTTGGCGCCCCGGTTTCCGTGCGCATTCTGGCGCGCACGTTGGCTTGGCCGTTTACATGGCTTGGACTGCGCGGTGATCTTGCCCTTCCGCCGGTCACGCGCGCGCTGACTGCGCTAGGCCCGGCCTACATCAAGTTCGGCCAGATTCTTTCGACACGGCCCGACATTGTCGGCGACGAGATGGCGCTGCAGTTGAAATACCTGCAGGATCAGTTGCCTCCGTTTTCGACAGATGTGGCCAAGGCGATGGTTGCTGCCGAACTGGGCCAACCGGTTGAGGTGTTGTATTCGGAGTTTTCCGAACCGGTTGCGGCGGCCTCTATCGCGCAAGTCCACAAGGCGCGCCTGCGTGAGGACGACCGGCAGGTGGCCGTCAAGGTTCTGCGGCCGGGGATCGAACGGGCCTTTCGCAAAGACATCGACGCGTTTTATCTGGCAGCTACAACGCTGGAGGCCTTTTTGCCCTCGACCCGGCGATTGCGGCCGACAGATGTGATCACCCATTTTGAAGGCGTGGTGCTGGGAGAGTTGGATTTGCGGCTGGAAAGCGCCTCAGCCTCAGAATTCACGGCGAATACGGCCAAAGATGCAGGTTTTCAGGTGCCCCAGCCGATCTGGCGCCTGTCGGGCCGCACTATAATGACGATGGATTGGGCCGAAGGGATCAGCCTTTCGGACAATGCGGCCCTTGATGCGGCAGACCATGACCGGGTCAAACTGGGCACGCGGGTGCTGCAACTTTTCCTGAGCCACGCGCTGCGCGACGGGTTCTTTCACGCCGACATGCATCAGGGCAACCTGAAGGTGGCCGCGAACGGCGACATCATTGCCTATGATTTTGGGATCATGGGCCGGATCGACGCCTACACCCGCAAAGTCTACGCCGAGATTCTGATGGGTTTCATTCAGCGCGACTACCGCCGGGTGGCCGAAGTGCATTTTGAGGCGGGTTATGTCCCAGCCGACCGTGATGTGGAAGCGTTCGCCAGCGCCTTGCGTGCCGTGGGCGAGCCGATCTTTGGCATGGAGGCGAACCGAATTTCGATGGCCAAGCTTTTGGCCTATCTGTTTGAAGTGACAGAGCGGTTCGGCATGGAAACCCGCACCGAACTGATCCTGTTGCAGCGCACCATGGTCGTGGTCGAGGGCGTGGCGCGCAGTCTGGATGACAATATCAACATCTGGCAGGTCGCCAGGCCAGTGGTCGAAAGTTATGTCCGCAGTCATGTCGGGCCAGCGGCTTTGGTCCGTGATCTTGTCAGCACCGTGCAGGTGCTGGCGCGGTTCGGGCCCAAGTTGCCCCGGCTTGTCGAAAACTTGCTGATCGCCCAAGCAGAAGGCCCCAAGCCGACGCCACCGCGCCGCGGTTTGCCTGTCATCTGGGCCGTCTTTGGTGCCGTTGCGATTGCCGCCGCAGGGGTCTGGGCAGGGGTTTCGATCAGGTAGGCTGTGGGCAACTTCGTCGCTTATGCCGCCTGACTGGTGCGCGCCTCTGTCAGGATCGCATGCAGTTTGGCTGGATCGGTGTTGGCGCGCAATTTCGCGCAAATCCCCGGGTCGCGCATCGTGCGCGACACCAAAGCGAGGGCTTTGAGGTGATCGACGCCGGATTCCTTCGGCGCAAACAAACCAAACACCAGATCAACCGGCTGACGGTCGACGGAATCATAGTCCAACGGCTTTTCCATCCGCAGGAACACGGCAACGATGCGGTCCAGATCGTCCAGACGCGCATGCGGCAACGCGATGCCGTGGCCCACACCGGTCGGGCCAAGGCTTTCGCGTTCCTGCAAACCATCCGTCGCAACCGAGGCATTCAGCCCATAGGCTTGGGCTGCAATCTCACCCAATTCCTGAAACAGGCGCTTTTTGCCGGTCAATTGGCCAATGACACGGACCGCACCCGGCATAAGCAGCTTCGAAAGTTCCATGGGCCTGTTCTTACCTGCTTATGTCGGCCGCGCCAAAGCGCCGGGCCAGAGGATTATTTGCTGTTGGTGGGATCAATCCAACCGATGTTGCCGTCTTCACGGACATAGACCACATTGACCCCACCGTGCCCTAGGTTCCGGAACACCTGAAACTTCTGCCCGCTCAATTCCAGCTGCATGACAGCCTCACCGACGGTCAGCGAAGAAATCTTCGCTTCCATCTCGGCAATCACCACATGCTCTACGGGGTCGGTATCGGCTTCTTCCGGCTCTTCGGTTGGAGCGAGGATATAAGACGCTCCCATGCCATATTCAACAGGCTCTGTACGGTGGGAATGGTGGTTGCGCAGACGGCGCTTGTAGCGGCGCATCTGTTTGTCCATCTTTTCGCGGCAAGACTCGAAAGCTGCATAGATTTCAGTGGCATGACCCTTGGCATGCGCACTTAATCCAGTCGACAAATGGATGATCGCCTCGCAGACATGTTCATGGCCTTCCTTGGAAAAGACCACCGCGGCATCGGTCGGACGCTGGGCATATTTCTCGACGATCTCGCCAAGTTCGGATTTCACATGGGTTTGAAGCGCTTCGCCGATGTCGATTTGCTTGCCACTGATTTGATACCGCATGGTGCCTCCTGTGCATTGAATGCCCCCGGATCAATTGAGTCCGGAGGTTAGAAACCAGGTTGTGGTTGGGTTTTCAGCGCGCCGTCGCCCAGTGGCGGTGCCCCGGATCGGGGCCGCATCAGCCGGGCAAGGCAGGGCGGTTCTTGCGCTCATCCCATACATTTGGGGATGGGGGGCGGCACTTGTCAACAGCGCCGTGCAACCCGGTCAAATGATCCGGAAATTCTCACCCAGATAGACGCGGCGCACCATCTCGTCGCGCACGATTTCGTCGGCAGTGCCGGTCATGAGAACCTTGCCATCGTGCAGGATATAAGCGCGGTCCACGATATCCAGCGTTTCACGGACATTGTGGTCGGTGATAAGCACCCCAATGCCGCGCGACTTAAGGTCCTGAACCAAGTGGCGGATTTCGGCCACCGCGATCGGGTCGACCCCGGCAAAGGGTTCGTCCAGCAGCAGGTACAAGGGATTGGCGGCCAGACAGCGGGCGATTTCGACCCGGCGCCGTTCGCCACCCGACAAGGCCAGCGCGGGGGCAGCGCGAATATGGGTGATCGAGAATTCCGATAGCAGCTGTTCCAGACGCTCACGCCGCTTGTTGCGGAAAGGTTCGGATATTTCCAGCACGGCCAAAATGTTGTCTTCGACGGTAAGACCCCGGAAGATCGACATTTCCTGCGGCAGATACCCGATGCCCAGACGGGCGCGGCGGTACATCGGCAGTGCTGTGACGTCGCGCCCATCAATCAGGACCTGTCCAGCCTCTGGGGTGATCAGGCCAGCGATGGCGTAGAACGTGGTCGTCTTTCCGCAGCCGTTCGGGCCAAGCAGTGCCACGACCTCCCCCTTGCCAAGGTCCAAAGAGACATCGCGGATCACGAGGCGCTTTTTATAGCTTTTGCGCAGATTGCGCACCTGCAACCCGCCAGATCCTTGAATTACTTGAATGTCTGGCATCAATTTTTCTTCGGTGGGGCGGGAGTGAAGGTCGTGGTGACGCGGCCGTCCATCGTACCAAGGCCAGTCTTCAGGCTGATCGTCAGGGTCTGGCCGGAAATGGCCGATGTGCCTTGTGTCAACAGGACATCGCCTTTCATCACCAGATCGCCCGTGTCCGGCGTATAGTCGGCAGATTGGGCCGACGCGGCTTCGGCTCCGGCGGCAAGCTTGACGCCACCGTCGGCCAACATCCGGGCGATGCTTTTCTTGTCTTGCGCATATTCAACCTGCAACGTGGCAGACTGCATCGTCATGGTGCCCTGCGTTACAACGACATTTCCCTTGAAGACCGCCTTGCCATCGGTCTGGCTGACCGAAAGCTGATCCGCCGTCACCTGCACTGGCAATTTCGGATCGGTCTTAAGCCCGCCAAAATCAATAGCAGTCCCGGCCGCACCCGCAGACAAGGGCAAAAGCGTCAAGACAGCGGCAAAGGTCCGGGCTTTCAGCATCACAAACCTCCATTGGGGGTGTAAACCAGCGTCACACCGCCCGTAAAATCCAGAACGTATCCGCCCGAAGGCTCTTGGCCAAGGTGCATCCCTTGGGCATGTATCGTGCCAGCCGGACCGTTTGCGACCACCGGAGCAAGGCTTGTCACGTCAGTCTCGTCCAGCGCAACCGACATGCCGTCCGTCACAACCGTATAACCCGTGGACGAGGCAAGGTTTACCCCACCGGTCAGGATAGCCTGACGCGCCGTCTGATCCATGCGCGCCACTTTGGCGGTCATCGTCGCGGTAGAGCCGCCAGGCATCTCTATCAACCCGGACATGTCGGTGGCCGAACCGGCATTGGCCGAACCCGCGACACCGGGGCGCGCTTCGTCGGCCCTGATGGTCAGGGCAGCACCGTCAGCGGTCATTCCGGCAAAGACAGGGGTGGTCACGCGCGGCTCTTTGACAAGGTCGGCGATGTTCGAACTGGCATAGGGGATGGCATCTTCGGGGCTAACGGCACGTCCGAACAGGAAAAGCGTGGCAAGCAGGCCAAGTGCTGCCAATGGCAGGATAATTTTGAGCCACAACACCAGTTTGGAATGCAGGTTGTCGGCGGGGGCCAGTGCCATCAGACCACACCGGCGCGCAACAGGTCGTGGATGTGCAGGATGCCCAGCGCGGGCAATCCAGCCTCTGGCGCTTGTTTGACGAAAAGGCAGGTGATCTTGCGGTCGTTCATCACGGCCAGCGCCACCTCGGCCAGCGCATCGGGGGCCACAGTGCGCGGGTTGCGCGTCATAACCTCTGTCGCCGTGTGAGACAAAAGCCCGTCCATATGACGGCGCAGGTCACCGTCCGTGATGATGCCTTGCAGATCGCCCGCAGGCCCCGTCACCCCCACCACACCGAATCCATAGCGTGAGATGGCCAGCAGCGCCTCTGACATCGGGCGGTCGGCACCGATCAGGGGCAGGTCGCTGTGCATCAGATCGCGCACTTTCATCAGGCGCGCACCCAGTTTGCCACCGGGATGAAACATTCGGAAATGTTCGGGCGTAAAGGCGCGATGCTCCATCAGGGCCACGGCCAGCGCATCGCCCATAGCCAGCATCATGGTGGTAGAGGTGGTGGGGACGATTCCAGTTCCGCACGCCTCTGCCACGGTTGGCAACACAAGGGCCACGTCGGCTGCGCGCAGCAGGGTCGATTCGGGGCGGCTGGCAATGCCGATCAGCGGAATGTCAAAGCGGCGGGTATGTGCCACGATATCGGCCAGTTCCGGTGTCTCACCGGAATTGGACAGAACCAGAACGACATCGCCCTGCAACATCATGCCAAGATCGCCGTGGCTTGCCTCTGCCGGATGGACGAATTGCGCCGGAGTGCCAGTTGACGCGAAGGTGGCGGCAATCTTGCGTGCGATGTGGCCGGATTTGCCCATGCCGGATACAATCACCCGGCCCTTGGCCCCAAGCATGACCTGAACGGCCTTGGTAAAGCTGTCGTCCAGCACATCGCCCAACAGAGTCAGGGCGGCAGCCTCTTCCGCTATGACCCTGCGGGCGATTGGCAGAGGGTCAGTGGTGGAAGATGTCATTGGGTTCGTCCCATCCCAGAAGGTCCAGTTCGGCCCTTGTGGGCAGGAAATCAAAACACCGCTGCGCCAGGGTCAGCCGGTCTTCGCGGATCAGGATCGCCTCAAGCGCGTCTTTCAGTTTGTGCAGATAAAGCACGTCCGAAGCGGCATATTCCTTTTGCGCCTCGGTCAAAGTGGCCTGCCCCCAATCTGAAGTCTGCTGCGCTTTGGACACATCGACGCCCACCAGTTCTGCAAGCAGGTATTTCAGCCCGTGCCGGTCGGTGAAGGTGCGCACCAGCTTGGCCGCGATCTTGGTGCACCAAACGGGCGCGGTGCGCACCCCAAAGGCCTTTTGCATCATCGCAATGTCAAAGCGGCCAAAGTGAAACAGTTTCAGCGTGTCAGGGTCGGTCAGCAACCGTTCCAGATTTGGCGCAGAGGTCTGACCCCGCGCAATCTGCACGATATGGGTGTGACCGTCGCCAGACGAAAGTTGCACAAGGCAAAGCCGGTCGCGGCGCGGGTCAAGGCCCATCGTTTCGGTGTCGATGGCAACGATTGGGCCAAGTTTCAGGCCGTTGGGCAGGTCAGTCTTGTGCAGGAAATTCGTCAATGCGCGGTTCCATTCGATGGGCTCGACGTAGGTTTAGCCGACTTCCGGGCGAAAGGGAATTCTGCTGGTCTAAAGCCAAAATGGTCGGCATGGATTGAGCCCATCCAGTCTGGATCGCGTCACCTTCAGGCAGAAATCTGCGGACCATCATCCGTCTCAACCGGCAAAGGCTGGATCGCCCAGTACAGCGGGGCGGCGGCGGTCTGATCACGGTTCGACAGCACCAGCCGACCGTCAGACACGCCAAGCCAGCCCCCAATCCGCATCGCGGGACGCAACCGGAACCCGGCCAGGTCGTGGTAGATCAGCCAGCGCGTCGTACCAAACCGCGCCATCCCCTCGGTCAGCAGAGACCGGCCGAGCGTGACTGAGTCCGCAGAACCCGCCAGCATATTTTCGTCCTGGCCCTGATTCAGAAAACTCCACGTGCCATCGTCATTGTGCTGAATTACCCAACGCGTTCCCCGGAAATACGCCTTCGTCGTGGGGGCAAGCGTCACGCGAGCAGTCATGACATCGGCATCCAGAAAGGCGGGCTTGTCCATGCCCAAGGGCACAATGTTTACAGCGGTTCCGGTTTCGATCAGATGTTCATGTATCTGAAACGGCGCGGAAATTCGGTAAAGATCGGTTCGCCTTGTCCTGCGGTAACTGGCGGCAATCGGCTGATCAGCCATGCAAAACCTCGAACACCTTGGCGTCCGCCTCGCCTTGCCAGAACTCGGCTTTGGCAGAGGCGGCGATCTGCTGGCGGTAGTGCGCGCGCAACTCATCAAAACGCGAAATAAAGACGCTTAACGAGGCGTAAAGCCGGGCAGCGACTGTCGACAGCGCCGCAAGCCGTTCCGTATCGAAAGGGTCATAGATGCAACGCCGTTCGGTGTGGGAATTTACCAGCACGACATGATCCAGCGGATGTTCACTGGCATGGGCGTCCATGTACAGGAACGGCGCCTCGACGGTGATCTTGCCCTCGCGCTTGGACGAGTCGCGCAAGGATTTCACCAACTCATCCGGAATCACAGAAAAAGCCGCGTCAAAGCTTTTGAAACGCGCCATCATCGTCAGATAGTGTGGCGCGAAATCCGGCAACAATAGCCGGTCACAGGCCACCAGATCTGAAAGCGCCTCAGAATAGACCGTAAGGCCTGCAACATCGGACAGCGCCATGTGGACCCCGGCCCGGGTATGAAAAAAGGTGGCAAGGTCATCCGGCTTGCGCTGACCGTATGCCATGTTGATGATCACGCCATGCGCAATCGCCATGTATTCCTGGGCATAGGAATGCGCCGGTTCGTGCCATGCCGCCATGTTGGGGTTTGACACAGTGACGCCGCCCGCCGCCGCATTACGCAGATTGTATTCAATATCATCGCCGCGCAGGAAGAACGCCGCCGGAAAGCCGATCTGGCCAAGCCGGGCGAACGGCATCGACAGGAAAATGAAAGTCGAATATTCGGCATGATGCAGACGCGCCATGTCGTCTAGGTGATCCAGCCCCTTGAAAACTTTGGCATGACGCAGCAAGCGCGGCGCAACCGAGGTGCGCTGACCGCGTGGGCTTTCGTGGGTGTAGCGGCCCCAGAACCCGCCATCCTCCCACATACGGCGCGGTTCGGATTGCATGAAAACCGGCAGCGTATGAAAGGCCTGATCCTTGCGAAACAAGGTCGCCGCCCAATTGCGTGCAAGACTTTCCAATGAGATCAGCAGGTCGTCATCGGTCATCACCAGTTCGTTGACCGTGATGCCAGACGCCGCCACCGCCTGTTGCAGCGTCAAAAGTTCCAGGCTCATATTGCCGCCGCCGCCCAGATTGGGGCCGGACATGACAAAAACGTTCAGTTGGTCGTTCGTCGCCAGATCGGCATATGTCTGCGTGCTGATGCCAGGAGAGGAGTCATAGACAAGGAAAAAAGTGTTGCTCAGCATCTGGCCATAGTCGCTGGCTCCGGCCTGTTCCTGAAAGCGGTTCAGCAGGTTTTGCACGTCACGGGTGCGGCCAAAGGTGCGGATCAGCACGACCATCCGCCCCTCGGTCGCCATTGGCGCGTGCGCTTCCCAAGTCGCGTCAAACAGAACACATGCATCCGACAAGGCCCGCGCCACCCAGAACAGACGCGCCCCACGCGGCAGTGCACTTAACGAACAAATCTCTAGAACCTCACTTCCCATCTCATCCGAGGCGACGATCAGTTCGGCCAGTGGGACGGGGTCCTGATTCAGGCGGCTTTGGTAGACGATCACCTGAAACTGGCCCTGAAAGACCAGATGCAGCGCCACGTCTAGGATTTCGCAATGGGCGTTGAAAATCTGTGGAAAGAACGAATTGCGCAGCGTGCCGGTGTTCATCAATTCCTGATTGAGAACATGCATCCCTGCACCGCCATGCGGACGGAAATGGTCGTCGTCATCGACAAAGAACAGATCGTCCAATCCCACGGTCCGGTTCGACTGATCTATCCCGTGCAGTCGAAAATAGTCGCCCTTTTTGATCGGCTGGCTTTTGGTTGCCCAGGTGCCAAGGGCGGCCGACAGCTTTTCAACGGTATGCGGGAAAGTGTTTGCCGTCATGGCGATGCCGCCTCCAGAACAAGCGAAACTTAAGGTGCCGGCTACGCGAAAGCCTGTCGCGCCGTACCAGAATGGTTCCTCGCATAAGCTGACACAGACGTCCCTGCAAGGGACAAGACATGTGCCAGAACCGAAACGGCAAGGGTTCGCGGATCCCGGCACGACCCGATCAGCCCAAAATCAGGGCACAAATGGGCGATATGCTCTTTGCTCACGCCAAGCGCACCAAGGTCGGCCAACAGGCGCTGGCGCGCTTTCAGACTGCCTTGTGCCCCGATGAACAGGGCATCCGAGGTCAGGACCTGTGCCAGAAGGCGCGCTTCGTTGTCGTGATCATGAAAGAACAAGGTGACCGCGGTGCGCTGATCCGGTGTCGGGCAAACGTAGCTGCGGAAACTGGGCACAACCACGATGTTCAGCGGCCCGATCCGCGACAGGTCGGTTTGCAGACCCTCCTGCCCGAACAAGGTGACATCATACCCGGCCGCCTGCGCCATAAGCGCAAAAGACATAGCCTCGATTCCATGGCCGTAGACCCAGAACCGCAACTCTGGATGCAGCACGACCACCAGATCATCGGGCCCGCCAACACTATGCCCAGCCGGTAGCAGGGTCAGCGTCCCGGTCGTCAGATTGATCCGCACCGGCGCCTCGACCCGGGCATCGCCGCGGGCGACAATGGATTGCAGCGTTGCGCGGTCCGGGTTGGGGATCAGGAAAATCGTAAGCCCACCGCCACAGGGCAGCTTCAGATCAAAAAAGGGTGAGCCTTGACCATAGCGCAACGACCGTACCTGACCGGTTTGCAAAGCCGTCGCCGCATGTTCGGCAATGTCATCCTCGATGCAGCCCGAAGACAGGGAGCCGGTCCGTAGACCCTGCGGCCCAAAAGCCATCATCGTGCCCAGATTGCGATAAGACGTTCCGACGATTTCCGTGATCACAGCCAGAACGCCGCCAGTTTCGCACAGGCGTTTCAACGGAACCCGGTTGCTGGCATATTCGATCATCGCGGCCATCTCCTCAGTTCCAATGTGGAACTTTGGCGCGCGAACTGCCAGACATGATTTCAGACGGGACCAAAGGGTCGTAGGCCCTACGGCGTGACAGGCTCTCGGATGGCCGTGATCAACGACGTCAAAGCCTCGACCCCGCCGGGCAACATGGCGGAGACGCCGTTGGCAGTACTGCGGATTTCGCTGATCCTGCCATAGTATTCGACATCAGAGGTCCCCAGCAGCGCTGTGCCCTGATAGTTTTCCAGCGACAGAGAGTAGACCCCCTTGGGCAGCGCTGTGCCCTGCGAATCCTTGCCTTGCCAAGCGTAGTCAGCGCTGCCCAAAGGCAATTCCGTTCGTGAAACCTCGTTTCCGCCCTGATCCTTGACCACGAGAACAGCCTTGGTGGCCTGCGCCGCCGGGTTGGGCGACAGGGTCACGGGCGTGCTGCCGTCGAAATAGGCGGGGCCAGCAAGACGCGCTTCCTTGCCGACCCAGCCGACCATCGTGCCCATGCCCGACAAAGAATTCTGGCCCAGCAACTGGGTCAAAAGGTCGTTGGTCTTGGTCTGCTGTTCGACACCCGAAAAGGTCGCCAGCTGAACCGCCAGCTGATCCGCGCTCATCGGGTTCAGCGGGTCCTGATTCTTGATCTGGGTGGTCATCATCTTCAGAAACGTTTCGTAGTTCTTGTCATTATTTTGTTTGTCGGTCTGTGCGGTTGTCTTGGTCGGTGTCCGAGTGGTGGCAGCGACGTCCATGGGTTGTCCTTTCAAAGACGAATATCGAGACCAGAGCCTGATGCATTGCTGGCTCGTCTGGTTGGTATTGCCGTGGTGATCAGTTCCGAAGGGCGGGACTCGTCTCTTCCCGGATCAGGCTGCGCGCGCTCTTGCCCCCGTTGGCCCCACTGGCTGAAGTTCAGCGTGCCAGTGTCCAGCCCTGCGGCGCGAAATTCTTGGCGCAAACTTTCGGCATTTGCGCGCAAAAGATCCAGTGTTTCGGGCCGCTCGACGACAAGATTGACCTGAACCTGATCGCCTCGGGTGATCAGATCAAACCGTATCCGACCCAGTTCAGCAGGCTCCAGTACCACTTCGGCCCGGGCGTGGCCGCTTTGGCTGATGGTGTGAACAAGATTGGGGGCCGTCTCTTTGGGCAATACGTGCAAGGACCGCTCTGCTGGCCCGGGACCAGCGGTATGGGTGGAAGGAGCCGAAATTGGCGCAGCCAACGGTTGCGGCCCCGGGCCCACAAGGGCGGGGGACGCAGGATTTGCAGTCGAATGGATCGGGCCGGGTGCGACTGGCTGCTGCTGGTCGGCTTTTACGGGGGTCGGGTCCGGACCAATGGCGGTTTCTTCACGCCGGACCGAAACAGCCTTGGGAGCGAGAGGGGGAGTTACCGGGCTTGGCGAAGAGGCAGCGACGACCGTCCGATCAGCCGCGAGCGACTGTTTGCCACCGTCAGGACTCACACTTCTTGACCGGGTCTGTCCCTCAATATTGCCCTTTGGCGGCACCACGGCCACCGTCAGTGGCCCCAGGTCGGCTTTTGACGCAGCGCCCGAAATATTTGGCGCGTGGGCTTTTATAGGGTCGGACACGGGGCCAGTTGCGGGCTTTGCCTGCCCCTCGAACTTGGGCGCAAGGGCCGCAGCCGACAGTGCAGTTTTCGACACTGGCGCGACTTTACCCAAGAAGGCTTGCTGTGTCGAAGCGCCTTGTGTGGGCGCTGAGACAGGCTTGTCGCCCGTCAAGGGGGCGTCCTTTGCAGCCTTCATCTGTATGATCTCGGCACGGACAGGCCTCGTCGGCAAGCGCCAATCTTCCGTCACGGCCGCGCTTTGTCGACCATTGGCATGCGATTCCGTAACTGGCGCTGGCGTGGGGGCAATCACCCTTTGCCGTGCCAGTGGCACAACTTCTTTGCGGTGAACCGTTGGCGGCATATCTTCAGGCAATGCCACATGAAAAAGCACCTCCTTCTTTGCAGGCACATCCGCCCGGAATTGCGGTATCGCGGAGGGTACAAAGGTCTCAGACAAAGCATTGCCCTTTGTAATGAACCCCTCGTTCTCGGCCATTTTCGCGACGTTTCCGATTGGTTCGGCGGGACGTACCGCAGCGGCATTTTTGGATTGTGTCATGACAATCGGTATTTCGACCGAACTCGCAGCCTGTCGAACCGGTGGGACCAGTGTTGCCGCGTCTGAAAGGGTTGTTCTATTTGCGTCGGCTTCAGCGCGATCTAGGGTCTGGCCCAGCATCTGACGGAATCTCGACAGGGCAAGATCGGCCGACACCATTGAGATGCGCGCGTGGGGCTGGCCGAGAACTGGCGGGATGGGAGGCGATACAGCAGCCGCTTGAGTGGCGGTCAATAAAGGGACCGAAGTTTCAATGTTCGAATACTTCACCGGGATGACCGGCGTGTGTTGGCCATCATCCAGCAGCGTCAAGGGCGCGGCATTCATTCTGGCGGATAAAGTTGCCTCAGGTGGTCTCTTTCTACCAATAGTATCCGTCTGTTCGGGCGCGGAGGTAAGCGCTCGCCCTTCCTCTGGTTTCCCCTGTATCCACCCAAAGATTTCGGCGTCAGGTGCGACGGGATTGGCCAAAGTGGCCGAGTTGGAAAGCAAGTTGATTGGGAAATCGGTCTGTTCAACAAATAATTGGCCGACAACCTCCGCCGGTTCTGTCGCAACCGGGTAAGACTCCTTAACGTCCCGAACCCGACCTTCAGGCATGACTTTTGTGGCAGAGGAGTCTTGGCCGAGGGGCGCTTGCCGGGCTTTTGGGGAAGAATCAGGTAGAAGAGGCGCAACGACGGGGCCTTGGTCAGGGGGACGCACTACGACCGCATCTTGCGACGGTGCTTTGATTGTGTCGATGCGGTGAACCGGTTCAGATCGTCCGCTGTCGTCAAGCGCGACCGGTGGACGGTTCAATCCGTTCCACCGGTCCGGTTCAATATCTGCGCGAA
>JBBRKS010000102.1:0-13617 GCA_038231775.1 Rhodobacterales bacterium
CCAGGCACAGATCGGCGGCCACGGCTGCGGCAGACCCGCCCGACGATCCGCCCGGCGTCAACGCGGTTGTGTCATTGCCCCGGCGCCACGGGTTGACGACGTTGCCGTAGGCCGAGGTTTCATTCGACGACCCCATGGCGAATTCGTCCATGTTCAGCTTGCCCAGCATCACGGCGCCAGCGTCAAACAGCTTGGTGGTGACGGTGGATTCGTATTCCGGCTTGAACCCTTTCAGGATGTTGGACGCGGCCTGCGACGGCACCCCCTTGGTGCAGAACAGGTCTTTGATGCCCAACGGAATGCCGCACAGATCGGGCGCATCGCCAGATTTCAGGCGGGCATCGGCAGCACGAGCCTGTGTCAGCGCGATGTCGGGGGTCTTGTGGACAAAAGCGTTCAGATCGTCGCTGGCGTCAATTGCCGTCAAGCAGGCCATCGTCAGGTCAACGGCGGACAGATCTCCATTGCGCAACGCGTCACGGGCGGCGGTAATGGTCAGTTGGTTGGCCTGCGTCATCTATTCCACCACCTTCGGCACGGCAAAGAAGCCCTCGCGCGCATCGGGCGCGTTTTTCAGGATCTGGGCCTGAATGTTGCCATCGGTCACCGCATCCGCCCGCCGCGCCAGACGCATCGGCGTCACAGAGACCATGGGTTCGATCCCGTCAACATTGACCTCGTTCAACTGCTCCATAAAGCCCAGAATTCCGGACAACTGGTCGGCCAGCTTGGGCAGATCGGCCTCTTCCACCCTGATCCGGGCGAGTTTGGCCACCTTGCGCGCGGTCGCAATGTCGATGGACATGGAAATCTCCGTTGGTGATCGGCTTCCTTTAGCCAACCGCTTGGGCTGGTGCAAGGTCTGGGCCAGTGCAAGGTCTGGGCAGTTGCATGGCCTGTGGGGAATTGACCGGCGGGCGTCGCTTTTTGGCGGCGATGGTCTAGATTGGACGCACAACACCCAAAGGAGAGTTTTCATGAAGATCATCTGGCTTGGCCATGCCGGCTTTCGCATCGAGATTGAACGTGCGGTTCTGCTGATTGACCCGTGGCTGACCGGCAACCCGATGTTCCCGACCGAACGGCGGGCCGAGGCGTTGGACGGTGTGACGCATATCCTTTTGACGCATGGCCACGGCGACCACATCGGCGACGCCTGTGCGATTGCCAAGGAAAAGAATGTGTCGATTGCCGGGATTTACGACCTGGTGGCCTATCTGGCGGGCAAAGAGGGCGTGCAGATCAACGGGTTCAACAAGGGTGGGACGATTGATTGCAACGGCGCACGGGTGACGCTGGTGAATGCAAGCCACTCGTCCTCGACCGAGGGAGTGGCGGTCGGGTCCGAGGGCGGCTTCATGATCGCCGGTGAAGGGCATGTGGTCTATCTGTCGGGCGACACCGACATCATGGCCGACATGGACTGGATGGGAGATTTTCACAAACCCGACATCGGCATCCTGTCGGCGGGCGGTCATTTCACCATGGACATGGCGCGGGCGGCCTATGCCGCCAAGCGCTATTTCAACTTCAAGACCGTGATCCCGTGCCACTACCGCACCTTTCCCCTTTTGGAGCAAAGCGCTGATGTGCTGAAGGCGGGCCTGCCGGGCGTGGACGTGATCGAGCCGCAGGTGCTGAGCCCGATCACGTTCTAAGCCTTGGAAATCCCAGCCTTAAAAATCCCAGCCTTTGCGCCCTGACTTGGCGTCAAGGTTGGGCAGGCCGATATCGCGCCGCAGATGATCGCTGAGGGTATCGGCGGTCAGATCCGGCGGATGCCTTTTGCGCGTAAGGGCGGCGCGCAGATAGGCGAACCCCACGGCCAAAGCGCCGTGGCGGTCGATAAGCCCGGCAAGGTCGGGCAAAGACAGGTCATTGGTGTCATTCAACGTCATGGAATATGTCGGGCCGCGCATCGCAGCACGCTCCTTTATGGGGGGGGTGAGTTCGGATGCAGGACGGAAAGATGCCGTCAGGTGCCGAACGGGTTGCGGTGGGATTTGCCTTGGATCAGGCGGTCAGGCTTCGGGGTCGCGCGTCAGGCGCGACGGGTGAAAGCCGGTCCAGGCAGACCACAGGTGGGTGCTGATGCGATATACTTCATGGCGACCCTCCTTGTATGACTGTTGGACGATGACCGGTTAGCACGGGTCTCGTGAATCGCAAAACGGATTTGCAAGGGGCCACGATTTTTCTGCGAAAAATCTGTTTTTCGGTGACACCTCCTGGCCCGACGATTTTTCTGCGAAAAATCTGGGTCTAGCGGCGGGTGGCGAAGAAATCCTTCAAAAGCGCTGCGCTGGTGTCGGCGCTCAGCCCGTCATACACCTCGGGCACGTGATGGCATTGCGGATGGGTAAAGATGCGCGGGCCTTGCGCGATGCCGCCCGATTTGGGGTCGCCCGCGCCGTAATACAGCCGGGCGATGCGGGCGTGGGCAATGGCTGCGGCACACATCGGGCAGGGTTCAAGGGTGACGTACAGGTCGTGGCCGGTCAGACGCTCGGTTCCCAAGGTGGTGCAGGCAGCGCGGATCGCCAGCACCTCGGCATGGGCGGTCGGGTCAGACAGTTCGCGGGTCCGGTTGCCGGCACGTGCGATGATCTGATCGTTCAAGACCACGACGGCACCGACAGGCACCTCGCCTCTTTGACCTGCGGCGCGGGCTTCGGTCAGGGCGTCTTGCATGAAAGAGCGGAATTTCAATTGCGTGAGGTCCGGTGATTGAACTAAGGGAGGCGCAGGCCCGCAGGACGCGCGCCGACCGCCCGTTTGGGCGTTTCCCATTGAAGGATGCCCGTGATGGCCGAAAAGACAAGTCCCCCTGATACTGCTGCGCCCTACCAGCCGCCGAAAGCACCGCGCAAGTCCGGGGTAAAGCCTGATACCGTGGCGGCACCCAAACCGGCAGGCGACCGCATTGCCAAAGTGCTGTCGCGGGCCGGGATCGCGTCGCGCCGTGAGGCAGAGCGGTTGATTGAAATCGGTGAGGTTGCGGTCAATGGCAAGGTCATCACCTCACCCGCGCTGAACGTCACGGATGCCGACAAGATCACCGTCGGTGGAAAACCTGTGAAGGCGGCAGAGGCGGCGCGGCTGTGGCTGTATTACAAGCCGGATGGGCTGGTCACCTCGGAATCCGACGAAAAGGGCAGACAGACCGTGTTTGACACGCTGCCGCCAGAACTGCCGCGAGTGATGTCTGTCGGGCGGCTGGATTTGAACTCTGAAGGCCTGCTGCTTTTGACCAACGATGGTGAGCTGAAGCGGCGGCTGGAACTGCCCTCAACCGGGTGGTTGCGCAAGTACCGCGTCAGGATCAACGGCAACCCCACCGATGTGGAACTGGAGCCGTTGCGGCGCGGCCTGACGGTTGATGGCGAACGTTTTCAGCCGATGAACGTGGTGCTGGACCGCATTCAGGGTGCGAACGCCTGGCTGACGATTGGTCTGCGTGAGGGCAAGAACCGCGAAATCCGCCGGGCGCTGAACGCACTTGACCTGTATGTGAACCGCCTGATCCGGGTCAGCTATGGCCCGTTCCGTCTGGGTGAGTTGCAACCCGGCGAGGTGGAAGAGGTCAAGCCGCGCATCCTGCGTGATCAGTTGGGCCTTGATCCGATGGCCGAGGAAGAGGTTGCAAAGAAGGCCGCGCCGAAACCCGGTGGCCGTTCGGTCAGCCACGGTCCGGCGCGTGACGGTGCAAAACCACGTGGCGAAGGGCCAAAGCCGCGCGCTGCAGGGGAGGCGCCACGCCGCCGCAATGACCCGGTGGGCGCGCCCGCAAAGCCGCGTTCCCCTGCTGGAACCGGGCCGAAATCCGGGCCGTCCGCTGGGTCGCCGCGTCCGCGACGGACAACCTGACCCTTACAGTTGGGAGAAATCCGCCGATTTACCGGTGGAATGCGAGGGGCGGCTATAGCCAGCGCCTGACCCCTCGCCTATAGTCGCGCCATGATTTTTCCAGCCCGGCGGAGCCATGTCATGTCGGCCAAAGCGCTTCAAACCCTGTCATTTGTGCTGCTGATCGGCCTGACGCTGTATGTCGCGTTTGGCGGGGGACGCTGATGGCACAACGTCTTGTCGGAAAGTACAGCCCACAGCCGGGTGGCACATCGGGCAGTGAGCCCGCGGTTGTGCAGGTAGCACCGCCCCCCGGCGGGCCGATGCTGCGCGCCAATCTGGCGTTTATCCTTCCGTTTCCGTTCATCATCAAAGCCTTTGCTGGCACACCTGCGGCGCTGTTTTCGGGTCTTGGCGCGGCGGGGTTGTTGGTGTTGGCCGCCTGGCTGACCCGTGAGGGCGTCAAGGCGCAGGCAGAGTATGAGGCGCGCAAGATTGCCCGCCGCCCGGCCATTCCGCGCAAGATCTTTGGCTCTGCGCTTACCGGCGCGGGGCTGATGACCGGGGCGATGGTCTGGCAGGCCAATCCGATGGTGCTGTTCGCCTTTGGCATGTTGGGTGCAGCACTCCATCTGGGCGCTTATGGGCCTGACCCTTTGAAGGGCAAAGGGATGGAGGGGCAGGACACCTTCCAGACCGACCGCGTGGCCCGCGCCGTGACCGAGGGCGAAAGCTATCTGGCGGGCATGAAGGACGCCATTTTGCGCGCCAATGACGCAGCACTTGAAACGCGGGTGGCGCGCTTTGCCGATCTGGCGCGGGGCCTGTTCCGGCAGGTCGAAAACGATCCCGGCGATCTGACCGCCGCGCGCAAATATCTGTCGATTTACCTGATGGGGGCGCGTGATGCGACGGTCAAGTTCGCCGATATCTATGCAGGCACCCGCGATGCCAAAGCCCGCACCGACTACGAAGCGCTGCTGACCGATCTTGAAACCAATTTCGCCAGCCGCACCACCGCCCTTTTGTCCAACAACCACAACGATCTGGATATAGAGATCGGCGTCCTGCGCGACCGGCTGAAACTGGAGACTCCGAACCCCTGACGCATTCGCCGCACCGCATCTGTTTTAACCAATCCCGCCCGAAACGGGCCTTCGAAAAGTGAGATGACCATGACCGATACTGTTCGCGACCAGGCCACCACCGCCCTTGCCGAAGTCGAAAAGGTCACCGCCGCGATCATGCCAGACCCCGGCACCGCCATTGTGCCGCTGGAGGCCGCAAGCGCCCCGCAGGCCGAGGCGATCACCAAGCGCATGGCCGAAATCGACATGAGCAACACCCAGTCGATCATCTCTTTCGGGTCGGGCGCGCAAAGTGAATTGCAGGTGATCAGCCAAGAGATGCTCGCCGGTGTGAAGAACAAGGATGTCGGGCCTGCAGGTCAGGCGCTGGCCGAAATCGTCACCACCATTCGCGGCTTTTCGGGCACCGAACTGGATGCAAACCGCGAACGGTCATGGTGGGAAAAGCTGACGGGGGCTGCTGCCCCACTCGCGCAGTTCATGGCGCGCTATGAAGAGGTGCAGGCCCAGATCGACAAGATCACCGAAAACCTGCTGATGCATGAGACAGTTTTGCTGAAGGATATCAAGGCGCTGGATATTCTGTATGCCAAAACCCTGACCTTTTATGACGAGTTGGGTCTGTATATCGCAGCAGGGCAAGCCAAGCTGAAAGACCTGGATGCGACGACAATCCCGGCCATGACCGATGCGATGAACGCGGCCCCCGCCGATGCGCAGGTGAAAAAGGCGCAGGAACTGCGTGACGTGCGCGCGGCGCGTGACGATCTGGAACGCCGGGTTTATGATCTGCAACTGACCCGTCAGGTCACGATGCAGTCGCTGCCCTCGATCCGGCTGGTGCAGGAAAACGACAAATCTCTGGTTGGCAAAATCAACTCCACCCTGATGAACACCGTGCCGTTGTGGGAAACCCAACTGGCGCAGGCCGTCACCATCCAGCGCAGCCGTGAGGCGGCTGAGGCGATCAAGGGGGCCAATGATCTGACCAACGAACTGCTTACCCAGAACGCCAAGAACCTGCAGGACACCAACAAGATCGTGCGCACCGAGATGGAGCGCGGCGTGTTCGACATCGAGGCGGTGAAGTCGGCCAACGAAACCCTGATCGCCACCATTCAGGAAAGCCTTGCGATTGCCGATGAAGGCAAGGCCAAGCGGGCTGCGGCAGAGGTGGAACTGGCCAAGATGGAAGGCGCCATCAAGGAAACCCTGTCCGCCGCCCATGCGCGGGCCACCGGCACCGGCGACAATGTCGGGGGCGCGTTGCAAGGCTGATGCGTAAGCCAGGGGGCCCGGGGTTGCGGCAGACCGTCCTTGTGGCGCTGCTGGCGCTTGGCGGATGCGCAACCCCGCCTCCCCCGGTCGTGGCACCCGCCGTTATCGAACCTGCGCTGGCGCCACAGGAAACCCCGGCCAGTGCGGCCATCCGTCTGCACTATGAACAGGTGCAGGCGGGTCTTTTGTCTGAAAGCCTGCTGCGCACCGAACTGGCCCCCGAAGACGCACCCTTTACCGACCGCAACCTGACCGAGAATTTCCTGCGCATCGCCTTGTATGAGGAATATGCCGGCGGTCTGGTCACCGCCCATTCTTCCGCAACGCCGATCCGTCTGCAGCGCTGGCAACAGCCGGTCCGTATGGCGCTGATCTTTGGCCCGTCGGTTCCGGCTGATCAAGTGGCGACGGACACCGCCCGGGTCGCATCGTATCTGGCGCGACTGTCCAAGGTGACCGGCCATCCGATCGCTTTGGATGACCGGGCACCCAACTTCTGGCTGCACATCGCGACCGTCGATGAGCGGGCCGCCATGGCCCCGGCCCTGAACGCAGAAATGCCGGGCCTGACCGATGGGCAGGTGGCATCTGTCACCAACATGGATGACCACACCTATTGTCAGGTCCTGACCCAGTCGGATGAGGCGACCTCCACCTATATGCGCGCCGTCGCTGTGATCCCGTCAGAACACCCGGACCTGATGCGACTGGCCTGCATCGACGAAGAGCTGGCGCAATCGCTGGGCCTGCCCAACGATTCCAATGCCGCCCGCCCGTCGATCTTCAACGACGACCAGGAGTTTGCGCTGCTGACCCGGCAAGACGAGCTGATGCTGCGCATCCTGTACGATCCGGCCCTGCACGCCGGCATGACCGAAGCGCAGGCCCGCCCCATTGTCGAAACACTTGCAAGTCGCCTGATGGGCGGCAACAGTTAAGCCGCAGAGAGCGGCAGGGAGGTTGAACATGGTTTTCGGGTTCCTCAAAGGCGAGTTCATTGACGTCATCTCGTGGACGGATGACAGCCGTGACACGATGGTGTGGCGTTTTGAACGGCGCGACAATGCCATCAAATACGGGGCCAAGCTGACCGTGCGAGAGGGTCAGGCGGCGGTCTTCATCAACGAGGGCCAGTTGGCGGATGTCTTCACGCCGGGTCTGTATGAACTGCAGACCAACAACATGCCGATCATGACGACCTTGCAGCACTGGGATCACGGCTTTCAGTCGCCCTTCAAGTGCGAGATCTATTTCATCAACACCACGCGCTTCAACAACTTCAAATGGGGCACGCAGAACCCGATCATGTGCCGTGACCCAGAGTTTGGCCCGGTGCGCATCCGCGCCTTTGGCACCTATTCGATGCGGGTCACCGATCCGGCCGTCTTCATGAAAGAGGTGGTCGGCACCGATGGTGAGTTCACTTCGGATGAGATTTCCACGCAAATCCGCAACGTGATCGTCCAGCAAATGAGCCAGGCCTTGGCGAAATCCGGCATTCCGGTGCTGGATATGGCAGCCAACACCATTGATCTGGCCAAGCTGGTCAGCACGGCAATTGCTCCCACCATCACGAACTACGGGTTAAGCCTGCCGGAGTTCTACATCGAGAATATCTCGTTGCCGGATGAGGTGGAAAAGGTGCTGGACAAGCGCACCTCGATGGGGCTGGCGGGCGATCTGAACAAATACATGCAGTTCAACGCGGCTGAGGGGTTGGCGCAGCCCAACTCCGCCATGGGGGCCACGATGGGCGCTGCCATCGGCGCGGGCATGGGGTTCAACATGGGGCAACAGGGTCCGTGGGGTGTGTCACCCCAAGCCGCTGGCGCACCGCCACCGCCGCCGCCCGCTGCCAAGCAATGGCATGTCGCTGACAATGGCGCGACCAAAGGCCCGTTCGGTGACAGCGATCTGGCGGCCATGGTGGGCTCGGGTGCCTTGACGCGCGCCACGATGGTCTGGACCGCGGGTCAGGATGGCTGGAAAGCCGCCGCAGACACCGATCTGGCGCGCCTGTTTGCGGCGATGCCGCCGCCTCCCCCACCCCCGGTTCCGGGGCAGTAAGCCATGGCCGTCAGCGAAGAGCACCGCTACCCCTGCCAGCAATGCGGGGCCGAACTGCGCTTTGCACCCGGCCAGACTGTGCTGAAATGCGATCACTGCGGCTTTGAACAGGTGATCAAGGCGTCAGACGATACGGACGCAGGCTCTGGCCCCTGGGCCAAACCGGCCAAGCACAAGGCGTTTGAGGAACACCCCCTCGCCCAGGGGCTGTCGAACGACCTGCCCGCCACGGCCAGCGCCGAGGTGCGGTCAACCAAATGCCCGAATTGCGGCGGCTTGGTTGAATTTACCGGTGCCAGTCACGCCACCGAATGCCCGTTCTGCGCCTCTCCGGTCGTGGTCGACACTGGCAGCGAACGTAAGATCAAGCCGCAGGCCGTGATCCCCTTTGCGCTGGACGAACCGGCGGCGCACAAGGCACTGATCGGCTGGCTGGGGTCTTTGTGGTTCGCGCCCAACGGGTTGTTGCAGTTCACCCGGGCGGGACGGGCGATGAACGGCGTCTATGTGCCGTACTGGACCTTTGATGCCGCAACGGACAGCCAGTACCGGGGGGCGAAGGGCGTACACTACTACGAAACCCGCAACGTCACGGTCAACGTCAACGGCAAGAACGAGACGCGGCAGGAACAAGTCCAGAAAACCCGCTGGTATCCGGCGTCGGGTGCCGTGAACCGCGATTTTGATGACGTGCTGGCGATCGCCTCAACCTCTCTGCCGCCCCGTCTGGGCGACGGGCTGGAACCGTGGGACCAGTCACAGCTGCAAGCCTACACGCCCGACTACCTGGCAGGGTTTCAGGCCGAGGGGTACACGGTCGCCCTGTCCGACGGCAACGCCACCGCCAAGAAAAAGATGGAGGCGGTGATTTATCAGGATGTCTGCCGCGACATCGGCGGTGATGAACAGCGGGTCGACAGCGTGACCACCAGCTATTCGGCCGAGACGTTCAAGCACATCCTGCTGCCGGTCTGGATGGCCGCCTACAAATACAACGGCAAAAGCTACCGTTTTCTGGTCAATGGGCAGACCGGCGAAGTGCAAGGCGAACGCCCGTGGAGCGTGTGGAAGATCACCTTCGCCGCGATCGGCGCTGCAGTTGTCGCAGGCGTCGGCTTGTACCTGTACCAGAAATACGGCCACGGCGGCTGATCGGGCGGGCAAATCTTGCTTGCGGGGCTTGCAGCAGGGCTGCCAAGCGCAACTGGCCTGCGTAGGTGGCTGGAAGTCCTTTCCCGCAGAATCGGCTCGCGAAACCCTTCGCCGGGCTATCACGCAGAACTGGACCAGCAAGCACGGCGGCCCCGCGCGACCAATAAGCTTTTCCGCCACGCAAGGCTGCCACACAAGACTGGCGCGACGGATAGGCGAGGTCGATCATCCGGCAAAACCACCCCGCAAATCTCTCCCCAACGCTGGCCGCAATCCATCCCTTCTGCCTTCCCGATTGCTCTTTGCCAAATACTCGCAGGGGGGTCTGGGGGGGCGGCAGCCTCCCCAGCCGGGTCCGCAGAGCGCGCGCCGGTTGACTCTGCCCGAACCGGCGGGCAAATCGGTCACCACGTCCCGACCGGAGGCCCCATGCGCGTTCTGACCGAAGCCCGAATCCAAGAACTGCCGAACCCCTATTTCGGCAAGGTCCGCGACTGTTATGACCTGCCCGCCGATGCAACCTATCCCGATGGCCGCCGCATCCTGATCGCCTCTGACCGCATCTCGGCGTTCGACCGCATCCTTGCGGCCATCCCGCACAAGGGGCAGGTCCTGACCCAGATCGCCCGTTTCTGGTTTGAACGCACCGCCGATATCATCGCCAACCATGTGATCGAATACCCCGACCCCAATGTGGTGATTGGCCACCGCTTGACCATCCTGCCGGTTGAGGTTGTGGTGCGCGGCTATCTGGCGGGCACCACATCGACCTCGGTGCTGACCCAGTACAAAAAGGGCGCTCGCCAGATGTACGGCCACACCCTGCCCGACGGGATGCGCGACAATCAGGTGCTGCCACAGGCGATCATCACGCCAACCTCGAAAGCCTTCGACGGTGCCCATGATGAGCCTTTGACTGCAGACGAGATCCTCGCGCAGGGGTTGTTGACGCAAATCCAGTGGGATCAGGTCTCAGCAGCCGCCCTCACTTTGTTCGCCCGGGGGCAGAAGATGGCCGCCGAACGCGGGTTGATTCTGGTCGACACCAAATATGAATTTGGCACCGACAGCACGGGCCGCATCCTGATCGCCGATGAAATCCATACCCCCGATTCCAGCCGCTACTGGTTGGCCGACGGCTACGAGGCGGCGTTTGAGGCCGGATCGCGCCCGCCCAGCTTTGACAAGGACGTGATCCGGTCCTGGGTTGCCGCACGCTGCGACCCCTACAAAGACGCCATCCCCGAAATCCCCGACGCGATGATTCAGGCGACCTCAGCCGTCTACGTTCAGGCCTATCAGGCGATCACCGGCCAGACGTTT
Source organism: Rhodobacterales bacterium (assembly GCA_038231775.1). Taxonomy (GTDB): domain Bacteria; phylum Pseudomonadota; class Alphaproteobacteria; order Rhodobacterales; family Rhodobacteraceae; genus Stagnihabitans. Next base: position 10,755 of record JBBRKS010000102.1, read on the forward strand.
GTGCCCGACCTGACAGGTGATACCCCGCTGGACCGTGTCCGCAGCGCCCTGCGGCCCTATTTCCGATAAGGTCGGCGGGCGAGGCTAAGGGGCCGTCAGGGCTTTGCGTGCCGTAGCCATCGGCGGAATATCCTGTTGCCCACCCTGCCCTTTCCGTCCGTTTGCGCTAACGACGACCTTTCCGCTAAGATCGGTAAAAATCCTCGGGAGGGTGAAATGATTCTCAGCTGTGGCGAAGCCCTGATCGACATGCTGCCGCGCCAAAGTACGGCGGGTGAGGCGTGTTTTGCACCCTATGCGGGGGGGGCTGTGTTCAACACCGCCATCGCTTTGGGCAGGCTTGGTGCGCCCTCGGGGTTCTTTTCCGGCATCTCGACCGACATGTTGGGAGAGATTCTGGCCGATACGCTGAACGCCTCGAACGTCGATACGCGCTATTGCGCCCGGTCGGGCCGCCCAACCACGGTGGCCTTTGTCAAACTGGTCAACGGGCAGGCGACCTATGCGTTTTATGATGAGGGGACGGCAGGCGTTATGCTGTCGCAGGATCAGCTTCCAACCCTGCCCGCGGCCGTTGGCACCCTGTTTTTCGGCGGCATATCCTTGGTCAACGATCCGGCCGCCGCGACCTACGAGGCGTTGCAGATCCGTGAGGCACCTGCCCGCGTCACCATGATCGACCCCAACATCCGGCTTGGCTTTATCGCGGGCAAGGAAGGTCCCTACCGTGCGCGCATAGAACGGATGATTGCGCGGGCCGACATCGTCAAACTGTCGGATGAGGATTTGCACTGGCTGTCCGGCCCCGGCGATCTGACCGCCTTGGCCCGTGCCATCGTCGCACAGGGGCCGAAGGTGGTTTTCATCACCGAAGGCGCTGCCGGGGCGCGGGCGGTGACCGCCACGCAAGACCGCTTTGTGGCCGCCCAAAAAGTCGCTGTGGCCGATACCGTCGGCGCCGGCGACACCTTCAACGCCGGCGCACTGTGCGCGCTGTACGAGGCGGGGGCGCTGACCAAATCCCGCCTGTCTGCCGTGACCGACGCCGAACTGGACGCGGCCCTGACGCTTGGCACCCGGACCGCTGCGATCACCGTCTCGCGCCCCGGGGCCAACCCGCCGTGGCGCGCCGAGTTGTGAGGGCCTGAGTTATGAGGGCGCTGCTGCAACGCGTCACCCGCGCCAGCGTCACCGTCGCGGGTGAGGTGACCGGCCAGATCGGTCCCGGCCTGTTGATCCTGATCTGTGCGATGCAGGGCGACACCGAAGCTGAGGCCGACAAGCTGGCCGCCAAAATCGCCAAGCTGCGGATTTTCAAGGACGGCGCGGGCAAGATGAACCTGTCGGTGCGCGACATCGAAGGGTCAGCACTGGTGGTCAGCCAGTTCACCCTTGCCGCCGATCTGCGCGGCAACCGGCCCGGCTTTTCCTATGCTGCCGCCCCGGCTGAGGGCAGGCGGCTGTATGATTACTTTGCCACCCGGATCGCGTCCGAAGGCATCCCGGTTCAGACAGGCATCTTCGGCGCCGACATGGATGTATCGCTGAACAATGACGGGCCGGTGACGATCTGGATCGACACGGCGACGCTTTAGCACAGGTATTTTAGCGGCAAGACCGACGCGCCGCCGAACGTGTTGCACGCCGTCTTGATGCTTGGATGTATCACCAATCAATCGGCAGGCCGTCCTGTCCCGGACCGCCTGCCAAGATCACCAGCCTGATTTTTCGCAGAAAAATCGTGGCCTAGTGGAACGGATTCGATGACCCTGAAATCGCCGTGCCGCAGTCGATCAGTTTGCTGATCGACGCCGACGACCCTGACAACGAGTAATCCTTGACAGGCGTGCCGTCGCCCGACCGCAGGTGCAAGGTGCGCCCCGCGGCCACTTCAACCACGAAATTCACACTCGCCTTTTCGTCGGGCAGGTCAAACAGCACCGATTGCTTGGTCAGATTGGCCCCTGTCAACTGCCACGGAGAGCGGTGGTCGATTTCAACCTCAAGATCGGCGGTGTCGCTTTCGCCGAAATCCCAGTCCTGCGAAAAGAACTGCAACCGGATCGTCTGGTCCGGAAAGGTCCAGATTGAAAAGCTTTCACCGGGGTCCGACACCTCGGCCAGGCAGGCATAAGAGCCGTCGTCGAAGGTGACACCTTCCACCTTCCAGCTTTTGTAGGAATAAAGAACATCCGTCCGGTCCGCCAGCGCAGGCAAGGCAGCCGCACCAAAGGCCAACGCCACAACAGCGGCCAAACCAAATTTCATCGCAGTCTCCTTCAGCACTGGTTATTCACACCCAAACTTGAGGCAGCAATTCGATTTACGCAACTAAAATGTCAGTCGGCGCCCAATCGTTGTGCCATCAAGTGCGACCTTCAGGAAACACTTTAACTCAACTGTGCCATTCCCAAGGGTTTGAGAAGGCTCCAAGAAGTTCCGCGACGGCAGGTTCGTCCGCAGCAACCCGACCCGAAAGACGCGCCAAAAGGCCGCGCTTGCGGTCTTCGACCACTTCGGCCACCCGTGCGGCAAGGCCCGCCTCGGCCAAAGTTGCGTCAAACACCCGCGTGATCGCCATCTTGCGCAGTTCGGGCTTCAGCACTTTTCCCACCGCCGTCTTGGGCAGGGTGGCCAGAATTTCCACGTGTTTCGGGATGGCGGCGCGTTCGGAAATATGGGTGCGGCAATGGTCGGCCAAAGACTCGACACCGACGGTCGCCCCGGAAACGAGTTCGACATAGACGCAAGGCAGTTCGCCGGCATGGGCGTCGGGCTGACCGATCGCCCCGGCAAAAGCGACGGCAGGGTGGCTCATCAGCGCCTCTTCGATCACGGCCGGGTCAAGGTTGTGACCGCCCCG
>JBBRKS010000103.1:0-13549 GCA_038231775.1 Rhodobacterales bacterium
CCCATGACGCCATGGTGATGTTTTCGGGCGCGCTGAAAACCGTCGCCGCCAGCCTGTTCAAGATCGCCAATGACCTGCGTCTGTTGGGCTCCGGCCCGCGCTCCGGCCTGGGAGAGTTGATCCTGCCGGAGAATGAGCCGGGGTCGTCAATCATGCCAGGCAAGGTCAACCCGACACAGGCCGAGGCGCTGACCATGGTCTGCGCGCACGTGATGGGCAATGATGCCGCAGTGGGGTTTGCCGGGTCTCAGGGGCATTTCGAACTGAACGTCTACAATCCGATGATGGCCTATAACGTCTTGCAATCCATGCAACTTCTGGGCGACGCCTCAGGGTCGTTTACCGACAACATGGTTGTTGGCACCCAGGCCAATATCCCCCGGATCGAGAAACTGATGAAGGAAAGCCTGATGCTGGTGACCGCTTTGGCGCCGACCATCGGCTATGACGCGGCCACCAAAGTTGCCAAAACCGCGCATAAAAACGGCACGACCTTGCGGGAAGAGGCGATTGCCCTGGGCTATGTCGACGGCGAAACCTTTGACCGCATCGTGCGGCCCGAGGATATGGTGGGCCCGAAAGGCTGATGGCCGAAATCGTCAACCTGCGGGTGAAGCGGAAAGTGGCGGCGCGCGTGGCCGCCCGCAATTTGGGCGACGAAAACGCCATGAAGTCCGGGCGCACCAAGGCGCAAAAACGGCTGGAACAGGTTCAGGCCGCCAAGGCTCGCGCCGAACTTGACGGCAAAAAACTTCAGACGCCTTAACCCGGCCTTAACCGGAGTTCGGCAAGGTGGGGAAATGATGCACACACAGATGTTTTCCCCGATTCTTTCGCCCGTGATCCCGGCGTTTTCGCCCGATCAGTGGCTGTACAACCTCTTTTCGCCGCTCGCCGTGGCGCAGGGAAGCGTGCTGCGCCGTGACGTGACCGATGTGGAAACCCACCTTGGCCGTGATCGATTTCTGGCTGAGGCGAAGATGCGCGGCTACCGGGTCGAGGAAAAGCGCGGTGAATTCGTGCTGATCCTGAACCGAACGCACGTCCGCGTAATGGTGTGACCGAACGGCGTTCTGCCTTTGGTGAGACACGATGGCTGGCCGCAGACATCAAGCCATGGCATGGTTCGGTGCAAGCAACCCTCTGCGACGGGGTCTGATCGCCTGACCTGAAAGTTCCGATCCTGATGCCCCCGGCAAATCCCTCAGGCCGCCCAGTCAAACACAGCCTGACGCTGCGCGGTCACCGCACCTCGGTTTCATTGGAGGCGGCTTTCTGGGACGCATTCCGACTGATTGCCGTGCAACAGGGCCGCTCGCTGAATGACCTCGCCGCAGAGATTGATGCGCGCCGGGCCGATGTCGGCCTCGCCTCGGCTATACGGGTCTATATACTGGAACAAATGCAAACTTCGCCCGTTTGAGGCGATAATTCTCGCTCCGTCCCATTTGAATGCGCCCTGCGCAGCAGGCTTCCGCCTTGCGCCTTTTGCTTTGGCCCTGCGCCTTCCGCCACGCTGCGCCGCAATTCCAGACCAACATTTGCCCAGACACAACTGCAGGTTCATTGAAATTCAACCTTGACGTGCAACACCATACCTACAACCCTGCGAAAATCACCCATTGTCATTGCCCGTCCTTTGCCCTTAGGGTCATGACACGCGATCAGATCGCGCAAGAATTCTCTGACCACCTGCTCTGGCGCCTGATATCGGCGTCGAAACGGCGGTCAGTCGGATCGGTCGTAAGACCGGAGAGTTGCCCGGCAAGTCATTGATTTTCCGGGTTTTAATTGGGGCCCTATCGGGGTCCGGAAGAGAACCGCGATGAAGCGCGCGTCAACATTGGTGAAGGTCGAGGGCTGCCCATCGGGCACCGCCCCGCTTTTGCATGCGCAGCCCCTCGCCCGAACAAGCCGCCCGTCTTTTGTCCTGCCCCGCACCGGTGTTCCGGCGCGCGGGTCCACAAGGGCCGGTCGCTATGGAACAAAATGTCCAAGAAAATGCTCATCGACGCCACCCACGCAGAAGAGACCCGCGTGGTCGTGGTGGACGGCAACAAGGTCGAAGAATTTGACTTTGAAACCGTAAACAAGCGCCAGCTTGCCGGAAATATCTACCTTGCCAAGGTGACCCGGGTCGAACCGTCGCTGCAGGCCGCCTTTATTGATTACGGCGGCAACCGGCACGGCTTCCTCGCCTTTGCCGAGATTCATCCCGATTATTACCAGATTCCGGTCGCTGACCGCAAAGCGCTGCTGGATGAAGAGCGCGCCTTTGCCCGCGCCGAGGATGACGAGGACAACCGCCGCTCCAGCCGCCCTGCCCCACGTCCGCGCCCGCAACCGGCCCGTGTCGAAACCCTCGATCAGGTCGAATCTGCTGAAATCGGCAGCATGGATGTCGTTGATCTGTCGGAAGAAACCGGTGCCAGCGATGACAAACCCGTCGCCGAAGCCCCGGCCGTTGAATCACACGATCACGCCCACTCGCATGCCCATGACAACGCCCATGTGCATGACCACGACGAAACCGACGCGCCATTCCGCGCCATCGACCACGCGTCCGAGTCGGATGACGAGATCGAATCAATCGCCGAAGAAGACGTCCACGAGGAAATCAGCGCCCCGCGCAAACCCCGTGCCCGGCGCTACAAGATTCAGGAAGTCGTCAAGGTCCGGCAGATCATGCTGGTTCAGGTCGTCAAGGAAGAACGCGGCAACAAGGGCGCTGCGCTGACGACGTATCTTAGCCTCGCCGGTCGCTATTGCGTTTTGATGCCCAACACGGCGCGCGGCGGTGGAATTTCCCGCAAGATCACCGTCGCCACGGACCGCAAAAAGCTGAAAGAAATCGCGTCAGAATTGGAAGTGCCGGAAGGCGCTGGCCTGATCATCCGCACTGCCGGGGCCAAGCGCACCAAACCGGAAATCAACCGCGACTACGAATATCTGATGCGTCTGTGGGAGCAGATTCGCGAGTTGACGCTGAAAAGCATCGCGCCGGCTGCGATCTACGAAGAGGGCAACCTGATCAAACGGTCGATCCGCGACCTGTACTCCCGTGAGATTGACGAGATTCTGGTTGAGGGCGAGGCGGGTTTCCGCACCGCCAAGGACTTCATGAAAATGATCATGCCGTCCCATGCCAAGGTCGTGCAGGCTTATTCCGAAACCGTACCGCTGTTTGCGCGCTATCAGGTCGAAAGCTATCTGGGCGGCATGTTCAACCCGACCGTGCAGTTGAAATCCGGCGGTTACATCGTGATCGGTGTCACCGAGGCGCTGGTTGCCATCGACGTAAACTCCGGTCGCGCGACCAAAGAGGGGTCCATCGAGGACACCGCTTTGAAGACCAACCTTGAGGCTGCCGAGGAAATCGCCCGCCAGTTGCGCCTGCGCGACCTTGCCGGTCTGATCGTGATCGACTTCATCGACATGGAAGAGCGGCGCAACAACCTGTCGGTTGAAAAGCGCATCAAGGACAAGCTGAAAACCGACCGCGCCCGCATTCAGGTTGGCCGGATTTCGGGCTTTGGTCTGTTGGAAATGTCGCGTCAGCGCCTGCGCCCCGGCATGTTGGAATCGACGACCCAGCCGTGCGCGCATTGCCACGGCACTGGTCTGATCCGGTCAGATGACAGCCTTGGCCTGCAAGTTCTGCGCGCTTTGGAAGAAGAAGGTACGCGCAAACGGTCAAAAGAGGTGCTGTTGAAGGCGCCGATTGGCATTGTTAACTTCTTGTTCAACCAAAAGCGCGAGCATCTGGCATTGATCGAGGCGCGCTACGGCATGGCGGTCCGGATCGAGGCTGATCCGATGATGATCAGTCCGGATTTCCTGCTTGAAAAGTTCAAGACCGCCACCCGTGTGGTGCCCGAACCCGCCGCCGTGATCTCTGGCAATGCCAGCCTGATGGGCGCCGCCGTGGTCGAGGAAGAGGACGAAGATATCCTTGAAGAGGATATCGAAGATGACGTCGAAGATGGCGATGAGGCCGATGACGAGGCTGAGGGCGATGCGCCCGCACAGGCCTCTGACGGCAGCACCGCAACACCGGGCAAGAAAAAGCGCCGCCGTCGTCGCAAGAAAAAGCCGTCGTCCAGCTACAGTCAGGGCGGCGAAGTGGCTGGTCCGGAAGAGGCCGAGGCTGCGTCCGATGAGGCTGATGCCTCTGACGAGGCTGCGGATCCGGTCGGCGCAGAAGCGGTCGAAGCCGAAGCTGTGTCTGACGTTCAGGTTGAACCGCCGGTGGAACCCGCTGCAGAGCCGGTCAAAAAGACCACCAGCCGCTCGCGCAGCGGGTCAACCAAGGCATCCACCGCGAAATCGGCAGAGCCGAAAGCTGTGGCTGCGAAGGCGGCACCCAAGGCTGCGGCCAAGTCGACCGCTCCTAAAACGACGACACCTAAATCAACGGCGGCCAAAACCACCGCGTCACGTGCCAAGGCCGCGACGGGTGGGTCAGAGACAACCGCTGATGGAGCAGAGGCCGCCATACCGGCGTCAAAGCGCACGCGCACCTCGACCAGCCGGACAAGGACGGCGGCCAGCAAGGCCGCTGCCGAAGCGGCGGTTGCTGGCAATGACGCCCAGACTGCGGATACCCACACTGCGATGCCGACTGAGATTGCCGGAGGAATGAGTGCCTCTACGGCCCAAACGCCGGTGCCCGCCCAATTGCAAGCGGACCCCGGCAGCAGCGAACCTGTCGACAGCACTTCGCAACCCGTGGCACCTGTGCTGCAAGCAACGCCAGCACAAGACCTGCAACAGCAGGATTTGCACCCGCAAGACGCGGCTCCACAACAGGCGGCCCCACAAGACGCCCCCCCGGCAGACCCGGTGGCAGAGCCCGAAGACCCGGCCAAGCCCCGGCGCAAGGGCTGGTGGTCACTCGGCCGCTAAGACCCTGACTTGACACACGAAAAACCGCCCGGTGGCCCATGGCTGCCGGGCGTTTTGCTAGCCACCGACCCGGATCAGATGCAGCGTGACCGGCCCCTCTTCGCGCACCTCAAGATAGGCATGACCGGCCTGCAGGCAAAAATGCGGCAGGTCGATGCGGGCCATCGCATCGGTCGCCCGCACGCACAGCACCTGACCCTTTTGCATCTTTGCCAGCACCTTGCGTGCCTTCAGCACCGGCAACGGGCACAAAAGCCCTGCACAATCCAGATCCTGATCCCACATGTTCCCCCCGTTTCCCCGTCAGTTAGCCCGGTCCTACGCCGAACACCACACGCAGAGTTGTTAGGGCCACAGGGTGACGCCATCCGGCAAACCGGCTAAGTCAGGATCATGTTCGGTATAAACATCCTTGACGCCACCCTGTTGCCCGCCGCTTTTGCGGCTTTGGCGGCGGGCATCCTGTCATTCCTGTCGCCTTGCGTGCTGCCCATCGTGCCGCCCTACCTCGCCTACATGTCCGGCATCAGTGTTGGAGAGTTGAAGTCCAGCCGCAAAGCCCTGCTTGCCTCGTGTTTTTTCGTGTTGGGGCTTTCGACCGTGTTCTTGCTGCTGGGGGCAGCGTCTTCGGCGTTCGGCGCGTTCTTTCTGGGCCATTCGCAACTGTTTTCCACGCTGTCGGCCATCGTGGTCATGGTGTTCGGGGCGCATTTCATCGGCGTGTTCCGGCTGCGCTTTCTGGACAAGGACATCCGGATGGATGCCGGCGACCGGGGCGGTTCGGCCCTTGGCGCCTATGTGCTGGGGCTGGCCTTTGCGTTTGGCTGGACGCCCTGCATCGGCCCGCAACTCGGCGCGATCCTGACAATTGCCGCACAAGCGGATTCGGTCGCGCGCGGCACGGCGTTGCTTGGCGTCTATGCTTTGGGTCTGGGCCTGCCGTTTATCCTGGTGGCTGCGTTTTTCACCCGGCTGACCCCGGTGTTGACCTTCATGAAGGCCCATCTGGAACAGATCGAAAAGATCATGGGCCTGATGTTGTGGACCATCGGCCTGTTGATGCTGACCGGCGGCTTTTCGCAATTCTCGTACTGGTTGTTAGAGAATGTCCCCGCGCTCAGCCAGTTCGGCTAAGGCCTTCCCCTCGCCGCATTTCCCGCGCAAACTGTGGCGGAGGCAGCGATGGATGACAAAAACCCAAACCCGATAGATGGCGCGGCAGAACCTGTGTTCCGCCGCAAGGTGTTTTATATCCCCGGTTATGATCCGATCCACCCGCGCCGCTACCGTGAGCTTTACCGCAAAGAGGGGGCCGAACAGGCCCGCATCACCGGCTATGCGCTGACCCTGTCACCGCGCAAGGGTGGCGGGCCTTATGGTTGGCGGGTTGACTCCATGATGTGTCATAGGACCCAAGCTGAGGTTGAGGTGCTGGTGTGGTCCGACCTGGTGCGCGGCTCGATGGCGCAGGGGATTGCAGCCACTTATCTGCAAATGGTGCGCACCGCCTGGGCCTATATCGGGTCGGGCGCGCTGTTTCGGCTGATGCGGCTGCGCAAGGGGCCGATGATCGCGGCGCTGTATCCGGTCGGGCTGTTGATCGTGCAGTTGCTGATTGCTCTTTTGGCCGGGTGGGGCTTGTACCTGTTGGGCGCGCGGGTTCATCCGTTGGTTGGTGCCGTGATGGGTCTGGCCGTCATCCCCTTGATCCTGCAAACCTTTCGGCGTCATGACAACCGGATGTTCGCCTATTACCTGATGCACGACTACGCCTATTCCGCGCAATCCGGCGGTGCCAATCCCCCGGCGTTAGAGGCGCGGATGGCCGAATTTGCCACCCGCATCGGGTCTGCATTGCAAGACTGTGACGAGCTACTGGTGGTCGGCCACTCCTCCGGCGCGCATCTGGCGGTCTCGATCCTGTCGGACCTGATCCGCGCCGAGCTGCCGCAAGACCGCCCCGCTTTGTCGCTGCTGACCTTGGGCCATGTCGTGCCGATGGTGTCTTTCCTGCCCAAGGCGCAGCGATTGCGCGGCGATCTGGCCTATCTGTCGGCCCGGCGTGAGGTGACCTGGGTTGACGTGACAGCCCCCGGCGACGGCTGCGCCTTTGCCCTGTGCGATCCGGTCGCCGTCACTGGCGTTGCCCCGGCAGACAAATGCTGGCCCCTTGTGATCTCTGCCGCGTTCACCCAGACCCTGTCGCCGGAACGCTGGAAAGAATTGCGCTGGCGGTTTTTCCGGCTGCATTTTCAGTATCTGTGCGCGTTTGACCGGCCCGGCGATTACGATTATTTCCAGATCACCGCTGGCCCGATGACGCTTGGCCAAAGGTACAAAGACCGCCAACCGTCTCGGTCCCGCATCGAAACGCCCCTGTCGCCGTGGCGCAGCTTGTGATCCCGCCGAAACCTGCAGCACGCGCGGAAAAGGTTTCGCTCTGGCGTTACCTGCAACTGTTTCGCGCCGATATCCTGTCGGCCCAGCCGGCGCGCCTGTACCACGCCTGGATGGCCGAATTTCGCACGCCGTTTTTCCGCAGCTATCTGGTCAACGACCCGGCCTTGATTGCCCGTGTGCTGAACGAACGCCCCGACGATTTCCCCAAATCCCTGCGCATTGCCGAAGGGTTGCGCCCGCTGCTGGGCCGTTCGGTCTTTGTGACCAATGGCGAGGTCTGGAAGCGCCAGCGCCGCATCATTGATCCGGCGTTTGAAGGGGGCCGTCTGCGCGACACTTTGCCCGCGATCTGGGCCGCAGGTCAGGCCGCCGCCGCGCGCCTGACCGAAGGCGTGGTCGAGATTGAAGAGCAAACCTCGCATGCCGCAGCCGACGTGATCTTTCGCACGCTGTTCTCACTCCCGATCGAGGATGAAACCGCCGCCGCCACCTTTGCCGAGTTCAAGACCTATCAACGCACTCAGCCGATCCTGAACCTTGCGGCCTTTCTGCCGCTGCCAAATTGGGTGCCGCGCTTTCACCGCAAAGCCACCAAACACTCGGCCCGCATCATCCGGGGCCTGATCACCCGCCTGACTGAGGCGCGCGCGGCCCAGATTGTCAAAGGGGTGGCCCCCGACGATCTTGCAACCAAGATCATGACGACGCCCGACCCTGTGACAGGCCAGCGCTTTGAAACCACAGAGATGGTCGATCAGGTCGCAATCTTCTTTCTGGCGGGCCATGAAACCTCTGCCTCGGCCCTCGCATGGGCGCTGTACTTGCTGGCAACCCATCCTGATGTGCAGACTCGTGTGGCGGCAGAGGCGGCAACCCTGCCCGACACGGCCGATTTCGCCGCCCTGTCACGGCTGAAATTCACCCGCGATGTGTTTCGCGAAACGCTGCGTCTGTATCCGCCGGTCCCGATGATGGTGCGCGAAACCGCACGGCCCGAGATTTTCCGCGACCGTGCCGTCAAACCCGGCGCGCAGGTGGTGCTGTCGCCGTGGCATCTGCACCGCCACGACCGCATCTGGCCCAACCCCGACGCCTTTGACCCCGACCGCTGGGCGACCGAGGCCAACCGCGCCTGCGCCCGGGATGCCTATATGCCGTTCTCATCCGGCACCCGCGTGTGCCCCGGGGCTGGCTTTGCCATGGTCGAAGGCCCGCTTCTATTGGCCCAACTGACCCGCGCCTTTCAGTTTGAGGCGGTCGAGGGCCGCACCCCGGTGCCCGTAGCCCATCTGACCGTGCGGGCGAAAGACGGCATCTGGCTGCGTCTGACCCGTCGCACATAAGCGCTCTGCGGACCCGGCTGGGGGGTTTCACACCCCCCAGACCCCCTGGGGAGTATTTGCCTAGGAGCAAATCCAAGAAGCCTTTTGCCGTAGTAGCGCACCAACCCGACACCAAGCCGCATTGCGCGGCGGAATGCGGCGACTTGGCAGGATAGGTCGCTGGAGGTCAGCCCAACCGGGCGCGGTCCGTGCAACCGGAACGGGTCAGCCCAACCGGCAAAGGTCAGGCCAACCTGGCCCAGTCGCAATCAGACATAGTCCTGCCGCTGCAAGCCGTACTTCGCCATCTTCTCGTTCAGCGTCCGGCGCGGCAGGCACAGTTCTTCCATCACCGCGACAATCGAGCCTTTGTGGCGGCGCATCGTGTTGTCGATCAACATGCGCTCAAACGCCTCGACGTAGTCCTTCAAGGGCTTGCCCTCGGTGGTCAGCGCCGGTCCTGCCGCCTCGTTGTCTGCCATCAGCAAAGACGCAATCGACCCTGACCCGCGCCGGTTCTGTAACACCGCGCGTTCGGCCACATTCACCAGTTGGCGCACATTGCCCGGCCACGGGGCCTGCAACAACTGCGCAGCCTCTTGTGCGGTAACCTGCGGCGCCTCGCAGCCGTATTCCTCAGAGAATTGTTCGGTCAACCGGTTGAACAGGGTCAGGATATCTTCACCGCGCGACCGCAGTGGCGGCAACACGATTGTCATGGCACCCAGCCTGTAAAACAGATCCGGGCGCAGCGTGTCTTCCAGCGTCTTGTCGGGCGCATGGTGGTTGCAGATCGCGATGATCCGGGTTTCGGGTGGCGTGCCCTGATCGTTGATCAAGGCCAACAGCCGGGCCTGCATGGCACCCGACAGCGCCTCGATATCCTCAAGACAGATCGTGCCACCCCGCGCCTCTTCGACCATCGGCACCGCGCCGTCTTCGCCGGGGCCAAACAGACGGGCGGCCAGCTGATCCTCGGAAAACGCCGCACAGGAGATGGTGACGAACTTGCGCCCGGCGCGCGGCCCGACCGCATGCAACGCATGGGCAACCAGCGTCTTGCCGGTGCCGGTTTCGCCGTCAATCAGCACGTGGGCGTCGGCCTGGCCAAGATCGAGGATGTCTTCGCGCAAGCGTTCCATCACCGGGCTGGTGCCGATCAGCTTTTTCATCAGGATCGTGCCGTCCGACAATTCCTTGCGCAAAGCCCGGTTGTCCAAGGTCATGCGCCGGGCTTGCGTGGCTTTCTTGGCCAGTTCGGTCATCCGGTCCGGGTTGAACGGCTTTTCCAGAAAATCAAACGCGCCGACCCGCATCGCCTCGACCGCCATCGGCACATCGCCGTGCCCGGTGATCAGTATGACCGGCAACCCCGAATCCATCCCCATCAGCTTTTTGAGGAAGGTCATGCCGTCCATCCCCGGCATCTTGATGTCGGACACGATCACGCCGGGAAATTCCGGCCCGATGGCTTTCAGTGCCTCTTCGGCACTTGGAAAAGTCTCGGTGTCAAACCCCGACAAGGCCAGCCATTGGCTGATGGATTGCCGCATATCGGCCTCGTCATCGACGATCGCCACTTTCATTGCCCGCGCCATCACATCCTCATTCTGCTGCTTTTGCATCCTGCCCCAACCCCTCGGCCCGGTCGGACCTTAGAAGCGGAAGCTGCATTTCAAATACCGCGCCCTGGGCCTCGCCATTGCGTGCGGTCAATCGGCCACCCAGATCGGTCACGATGCCCGAACTGATTGCCAGCCCAAGGCCCACGCCCTCGCCAGCTTTCTTGGTGGTGTAGAAGGGTTCAAACAGGTTCACCAGATCAGACAGGCCGTGGCCATTGTCGCTGACCATCAGCATGGCGGTGTCACCTTGCGACAGGGTCAGGTCGATCCGGGGGTCTTGGGTGTCTTTGGTCGCGTCCAGCGCGTTGCGCAGAAGGTTGATGATGACCTGCTCCAGCCGCAGCCGGTCGGCCATGACCATCACGGCCTGACGCGGGATCGACCGGGTTATTTTCACAACCCGCAGTTTCAGTTGCGGTTCCATCATCGCAAGGGCCGACGACAGGCAGACGCGCAGATCAACCGGTTCAAACGCCTCACCGCCCTTGCGCGCATAGGATTTCAGTTGCCGGGTGATCGCGCCCATCCGGTCAATCAGGTCATCAATTCGTTGAAACGACGACAACGCCTCTTCCATGCGCTTTCGTTGCAGCAAAAGCCGCGCCCCGGCGAGGTAGGTTTTCATCGCGGCCAAAGGTTGGTTCAGCTCGTGGCTGACCGCGGCCGACATCTCCCCAAGGGCGGCGAGTTTGGACGACTGCGCACGGGTCTGTTCAGCGACCGCCAGATCCTTTTGAACCTTTTCGCGCTCGGCCACTTCGCGTTGCAACCTTGCGTTCAACTGGCGCAGTTCGAGGGATTCGCGCCGCAAGAACAGGGTCTGTGACCAGGCTCTGCGCGACAGCAGATAGAACGTCAGCGCGGCGAGGATCGAAAACCCCATGATCTCAAGCGCAAGGATGCCGTTCACCCGTTCGCGCACCGAATCGTAAGCGGTGAAACTGGCCATATGCCAGCCGCGAAACGTCATGCGGTTGTCGGTGCGCAACACCGCCACACCGCGCACATAGGCGTCAGGATGGTTCTGCGTCAGGTTAGAGGTGACCGACAAGGCCCGGTCCAGTGCTATATTCAGCGCCGACGGGCTGGTCGGGTCGGCAATCGCCTGTTCCAGCGATTGACCGCGCCAGCGCGGCTCGGTTGACAAGATCACCAGGCCTTCTGAATCAGTGACCAGCACGACGTCCTGCAAGGCGGCCCAGGCGCGTTCAAACTTCATCAGGTCAACCGCCACGACGATGACGCCCATCGGCTTGCCCTCGGCAAACACCTCCTGGCTATAGCTGAAGTCAAAGCCGCCGCCGTCCAGTTGGGCTGTCGAAAACACCGTGTCGGGCGACCGCATCGCTGCCACATAGAACGGCGCGTTGCGGTAGTTGGTGCCCAGAAGGTTGCGGTTGGTGGCAGCCACTGTGCGCCCGCTGGTGTCCAACAGCAAGATAGAGGCGACGCCGATGTCAGCCTCGACCTGCACCAGCCGCTGGGTGGTGCGCGAAAAGTCACCCTTGACCAGCGCGTCGGTGATGACCGCATCGCGTGACAACAGCAAAGGCACGACAGAGGTGCGCTGCAGTTCGGACACCACGTTCCCGCCGTACAAGGCCAGCCGCAGTTCGGCCTTGTTGCGGGTTGTTTCGGTAAAACGCTCTGTCAGCCAGCGGTTGGTGATCAAGACGACGCCAACCGCAATCACAACAAGGGCCGCCACCGCAAGTTTGACCCACACCGACCGGGCCGCACTTGCGTCGGTGCGGGACGGGTCGTTTCGCGACGGGTTGGTGCGTCGGAGGGGAGGTGTGTCGGCCATGGGGGCGAAAACTAATCCTGTGGCAGGGTCACCTCAAGTCAGGCCGCCGCAATCTGGCCTAAGCCAGCGCCATCCCGCCCATCAGGCTGGCGAAAAGTGCTGACCCGTCCGCGCCACCCAGAACCGGGTCAATCACCCGTTCAGGATGCGGCATCAGGCCCAGAACCCGGCGGTTGGCCGATACGATGCCGGCGATGTCGGCCATCGCACCGTTCGGGTTGCCGACATAGGTAAAGGCGATGCGGTCCTGATCGCGCAGGGCCTTAAGCCCGTCGGCGTCGATGGTGAAATTGCCGTCGTGATGGGCGATCGGCACCGAAATCTCCTGGCCGCGCCCGTAAGCGCAGGTGAAGGCGGTGTCCGTGGTTGCGACCCGCAAGCGAACGGTGCGGCAAACGAATTTCAACCCGGCATTGCGCATCAACGCGCCCGGCAGCAGGCGCATTTCGGTCAGCACCTGAAAGCCGTTGCAAACGCCCAAGACAAAGCCACCGCGCCCGGCATGGGCGACAACCGCCGCCGCTATGGGCGATTGTGCCGCGATAGCGCCGCAGCGCAGGTAGTCGCCAAACGAGAACCCACCCGGCAATCCGACCACATCGGTGCCCGCCGGCAGCGACGTGTCCTTGTGCCAGACCCGCGCCACCTTGAATCCGGCCTTTTCAAACGCAACCGCCAGATCACGGTCACAATTGGACCCGGGAAAGGTGATGACTGCGGCTTTCATCGGCAAGCTCCGGTTTGGGATAAGGTGCTTTACCGCAAAGCGAACCCGCCTGCCAGTGGCGCGGCGCAGGTTTTGGTTTCAAGTGTGATTGCGGGTGTCCGCTGGCAGAAGCGGGGGTTTCACACCCCCGCACCCCCGTGGAGTATTTGCGCCTGAATGAAAGGTGTCACAGGCCGAGGCGCGGGATTTCGATGGCGGGGCAGCGGTTCATCACCACATCAAGGCCAGCCGCACGGGCAGCAGCGGCGGCGGCTTGGTTCACCACGCCCAATTGCATCCAGATCGCACGCGGGCCGGTCAGGTGGGCCATCGCCTCCTCCACCAACGGGCCAACATTGGCTGCGGCGCGAAAGATGTCGACCATATCGACCGGTTCGGTGATGTCGCTCAGGCTGGCGCGCACCGTTTCACCCCAGCCCGTGATCTGACCGGCTTGGCCGGGGTTGACCGGAATGACACGGTAGCCGCGCCGCACCAGAAAGGCGGCCACGCTGTGGCTGGGGCGTTCGGGTTTGGGCGACCAGCCGACAAGGGCGATCACTTTTGTCTGGGTCAACAGCTTGCTGATCAGGTCGTCTTCGTTTGCGGCATCAGTCATGGGCCACCTTCCGTCAGGGCATTTTCAATCCATGCACCATCCATCAGGTGCGCAGTTGATAAAAAAGCGCCCGAACCAAGGCCCGGGCGCCAGTGTGGAACGAGGGACAGTGAACAGAAGGGGGCGTTCCGGGCCCAACCTTCTGTCTATAGATAAGAAGGCGCG
>JBBRKS010000104.1:0-13484 GCA_038231775.1 Rhodobacterales bacterium
CCTGATCAGGCTTCAGGGCACGCAGATTGAAACGAACATCGTAACCGGTGAAACAGAACAGCTCGATATTTTCAGCATCATCGACCGGGCAAGGATCATCCGCCAGACCCGCGACGGGCGGATGCAGGAGATCGAAGTCCAGCTTTCGGATTGGGTATTCAATGCAATCAGGGCGAAGGAAGTCCTTACCTTCCATCGCGACTATTTCCGCCTGCGAAAACCGATTGAGCGCCGCCTTTACGAGCTGGCGCGCAAGCACTGCGGACAGAAGAAAGAATGGCGGATCACCCTGCCCGTTCTTCAGAGGAAATGCGGCTCTTCATCGACCCTGAGGGAGTTTCGGCGGTTGATCCAGAATATCGTGGAGCATGACAAAGAGCATGCCCACATCCCAGACTATGGCGTCCAGATGGACGAAGACATGATCACCTTCATCAACCGCGGGACAATGCTGGAAGATCAGCAAACCGCGGGCGGCATCCCAAGCTTTGCATCCGTGCGGGTTAGCCCGGAGACCTTGGACGAAGCGCGCCAAGTGGCCCCCGGCTGGGACGTATACGTCCTTGAAAGCGAGTGGCGGAGCTGGATCGCTGACGGTGGGCTTGATGCCCCTAAGAACCCCGACAAGGCATTCCTCGGTTTCTGTAAGAAATGGTTTGAGCGAAGGGGACGCCCTTAGTGTTTGCCAAGCAACTAGACACTCTACGTTTCGAAGTACGTTCGGATGAAATTTTTCATTGGGTACGCGCCCCTTCAATCAGGTTCTGAAGGAAGCTTGTCCGGTCTTGATCCGCCCTCTGCTGGTCGATCCAATTCCAAGTCACACGCGGCAGACTCATGCGCACCCAAGCCTGACCACTACCCTCTTCTACCCGCCGATAGTGGATGTTGTGGATCTTGCCTGTCGGAATATCAATGTCATCGACGCGAAGAATTAGCCCCTCAGCCACTTTGCGACGGAACCATGTGCCGAGAGCTTGATGCTGGTTTTCAACTATGCCTGCGGGCCATCCAGCTTGGAAAAGGTCATTCAGTGTGAATTCGTCGTTTATGGGGCGGCCTTCGATAAGGGTATTTATTGGATCAATGTGTTGATCAAACGGCATTGGTCAAACTTCCTCTGATGTATAGTTGTTTCGCCAGCTAACCCCAGCGTCACCAATGCTTTCTGGGATGAACTCGCCTTCGCCAGCCTGGGCAAAGGCAGTCTCTGGCGTTTTGAAAAGGCGACGTGCGCCCTCATTTCACAGTATCAAGCCCAGTAGCTATGGGAACCTTTTGTCAGGCGGCGAACACTAGCGCGCCCTACCCTGCAAGAGAAGGTCCAGCCCTTCCCAGAGTGTGACATTCTGTTCGGTGCAGAATGCCCGAAACTGGTCAATGACGCGCTTCGGCCCTGGGATCGAAACCTTATCCTGCGCTTCGGTGCGTTTTGGTCCAGGCTTACGTTTGGCCGTAGTAGGTTCCCGGCTGACAAAGCCAAGCGTTGTGCCAGCTTCGACTGCGTCTTTCAGCGCTCCTTGGTCGAGCGCAAGCCGTGGCTTGAGAGTGTCCATTTTAGGAAGCTCGATGCCGCCGCCAAACCCATACTTCCCGCTCATGCTGCCCTCGCCTTCATAAGGGTATCAATCACTGCCTGAGCGTAGTCACGGGCATTTTCAATTGCAGATGCGACCTGCTTTTGCGCCTTATCCGTAACTGATGCCGTCTTCCCCTTCATCTCCTCCGCCACCAAATCCGGCAGCTCCGCAAGCAGCACACTGTCACGGAAAATCCGAGTGTAAGGCGCGCGGCGGGCAATCCGAACGGGCAAGGTGTTGATGTTGTTTGACTCCATTTCCTGACGCACGTCTCTTTCGTCGGTCGTGAGGAAGGCGGCATTGGTGCGCGCAAAGAGCAATGTGTAGGCGATTGGGCTCCTGATCATCCGGGATGTGGTTTCGACAAGGCGGACGGCTTGCGCCGCCTGTCGTGCTTCCATTGGTGATCCGTCCATCGGGATGATGCACAGGTCTGTACGCGACAAGGCAAACGTAACGATCTGATCCTTCGACCCCTCAAGGTCGATGATAAGGTAGTCCGCTTGCGCTGCCATTTCGTCGATCAAGCCCACGGTGTCTTCGATCTGTGGGCGGGCATGAACAGAGAATGGCAAACTCCTGCCTGCTTCCTCACGCCCCCTTGCCCACCCAAGGATGTTAGCGTTCGGGTCCAGGTCAAGAATGGCCACGCGACCGCCTGAAAGGGCGATCTGCTCAGCGAGCAACATGGCGGATGTGGTTTTCCCCGATCCGCCCTTCGGGTTTGCGAAGGTGATTACATACATCCTCCGATGTATCACGCACACTGTTTATAATGTCAACGTTAAAGATAACTTTGTATTTAACGTTAAATTTAACTTTATAATTATAGTGCGCCTGCTTTCGCGCCTTCAGGCCCGCCGGATAGTCTTTGCGCTAACTCTGAAAAGCTGCGCTATCTCAGGCAGTGGCCGCAGCTCTTCGTCCCGCATTCGTCGCACTTCAATCCTCTGCGCAGCGGACAGGGCAGGGGGCCTGCCGCCAACCCGACCGCGCTTTCGGGCGGCTTCCAGTCCTTCTTTTGTCCGCTCGGAAATCCGCTCCCGCTCAAACTGGGCGATGGAGGCGAAGACATGGAATACCAGCCGACCGGCGGGTGTGGTGGTGTCGATGTCCTCGGCCAGCGACCGAAAACCCGCGCCCTGTGCCTGGATCAGTTCCACGATATCGAGAAGGTCACGCAAGGACCGCGCAAGGCGGTCATACTTGGTGACGGTGATCACGTCGCCCTGGCGCAGCTGATCGAGCAAGCGGTCCAGCTCGGGCCTGCTGCGGGCCGTGCCGGTGATCTTGTCAGCAAAGACCTTCTCTGCACCCGCCGCTTTCAAAGCGTCGAGCTGGCCGTGTAGGTTCTGGTCGTCTGTGCTGACGCGGGCATATCCGATGATCATGCCGCACTGTGCCAAAAACCTCCCAAAACCACAAAGGTTTTGTCATGGGTTTTTGTCCACCCTAAACCCTTGATACGGGGTAGGGCAGGGGGCAGGGACAGAAACGACCGTTATTAGCCCAGTGTTTATCTGTCTTGTTCAACTCGTGGGAGGTTTGAAACAGGTGCTTGGCATACTCATACTCATCGACCGTTCTGCTGACGAACTGGATAGAGCGCAGCGAATCTAAAAATATCGCGAAAGCATTAGTTTGGCGCCAAATGGTACTCATCGTCCGTGGACTCATAGTCTTCTATTAGACGAGTCTACGTCGATGTCACAAAAGGTACGAACATCCAGCGGATTCGGGGACGCTGTCCGTAAAGCTCGGACTGCTGTCGGATTGACGCAAGAGGAACTAGCTGATCGCGCCGACCTTGACCGCAGCTATATCGGCGGCGTGGAACGCGGCGACCGCAACCCAACTCTCAGTGTAATCGAAAAAATCGCTCAGGGTCTAGGCATCACTCTGGCTGAACTTTTCTCTTACTCGGCTGATGGACCCAAAGCGTGACATGCTGAGGTTCCCCAATCCTGGCTCAACCATCGAAAACTTCGTCAGCGTCTACGGCGCTGCCTTCGAGCGTTTGAACGGACGTACCGTTGATCTCGATGAAATCGTCACAGCGGTGGTCGCCGCCAATCTTGCAACGTCATCCGGCTACATGGGCGAGGAGGCGGTTGCACGGTCCACCCGTGCAGATCGAAGCCGTGATCCGCTCTACAATCAACTCAAGATGTATGCCGAACTATTTCGGACGCTGGGTTGGCTGCATCCTACTCCCCAAAGTGCGTTAAACTTCAGGTTCACGCTGCTTGGCGAGCAAGTAGTCGCAGCTGGGCGCGATTTTGGGGCGCTGCTTGAAGAAAGCGTACTGGGAATCGTCTACCCAACACCAACTCTCACAGTGAGGGGAGATTTTGACCTCCGGCCTTTCGCCTTCATACTGCGAGTCATGGCAGCATGCGGGGGTCACCTATCACGCGACGAAATGATTATCGGGCCGCTGAGTGCTTCCTGTGATCGCAGCAAGAAAGATCTGGATGCGGTGGTTGCGACAATAAAAGCCGCGCGTGAAAGCGCCGTAGCTTCTGAAGAAGCCGTTAAAGCGGTGTCAGATGCGCGGAAGATTCAGGTTAACACCTTGCAGAACTACACCCGGTGGCCGATTGCGCTACTGCGAGATTTGGGATGGGCAACGCGGGGACCAGCGAGATTTAGGGATGGCCGCAAATATGGGGCTTTCCATCTGACTGACAAAGGTCAGTCATTGGCGAAACGTGTCGGCGCGGCTGTCGATCTGCGCGTCGATGACGCCGCGCAGATCGTACCGGAAGAGCGCAAGGCGCTCGCCGTAGTAGCACACTTTCGGATGCTGGAAAGATCGGGCTTCGACATTGAGCCGCTCCGACAACGCATCGCGGAGGCGGAAGCGATAGCAGACCCGGTGTTTGTGCGTATGGGAACCAACGGGCGCAACCTCCTGTTTTCGCCATTCCAGTCCCTTGCGCTCGGTGACATTGCTGCCGCCTTCCCTGCTCGAGTGCAAACCGTACATGTGGAGGAAGTTACTAACGGGACGGCAGGTACGTTTGCGCCGGACGGACGTGACGACCGCTCGCACCTGTTCGTCCATCCGAGCATGGTCTCAGCGGAAGGGGCTGGTGTAGGTGGCCCGGACGCTCTGCGTGCAGAATTGACTGGGCTGCTTGGCGCTTACGGCAAGATCAAAACCGCTGCTGCAGCATTCGCAGAAAATCATGCGAGCGACACTCAAACCCAATTCTATCCACTGGTCACGCATCTGTTTCAAATTTTGGGCTTCAAGAGTGATTACTCGCGCGCTGGCGTGAATTACCAGAGGTGGGATGCTTACGTCATGGTGGATGGCTACGCCCTCCCGGTCGAGATCAAGTCGCCGACCGAGGAAATCATGCTTTCCACGAAGGCGGTTCGACAAGCCCTCGAAAACAAAGTGATCCTGCTTTCACGGGGCGGTTTGGAAACGCGCCCCGAACTGGCAAGCCTTGTTGTCGGCAACCGGCTGCCAAATGAGCGGGGGGAGATGTCGAACCTGATTGATGATGTATTTAAGGCCTTCGGCCTTCGTCTAGGAGTGATAGACCTAACGACCCTCGCTCATCTCGCACTACGCGCTGTGCGCGATGGGGTAACAATTGACGCCGGGCAGCTCAGCCAGCTTCGAGGGTTCCTAGATGTCTGATTTCGTCGTTCACAAAGGTCGAAGGGCAGCAGGGACGTTTATGCGGCACTACGGTGCAGATGTCGTAGATGTGTATTTCGGACACGCGGAACGCACGGCGGTCATGCTGGTTGACGGTCGTGCGGGCGCAGGAACGTGCCTAGGGTGCGGCAACGCCCCCTGTATGGAAAAGAATGACAGCGAGTTAACGCTGTTCGGGGCGCTCGAGGCTTTTCCCGGCGATCCGAGCCAAGATGTATGTCCGACAAGGGCAATTCGCTGGGATGGCGAAAACTCCGCCGCCTTGATTGTGGCGGATGATTGCATCGGTTGCGGATTGTGCGTTAGCCGGTGTCCCTACGGGGCGATTAGCCTGGACGATGGGCTGACCGCTAGTGTCGAGACAGCCGACCCAGACGGGTTAGCTGTCGCAGGCGCGACAAAGGGCGAGCACCCGGAAGTTCATCGCATCGGGGAGATTGCGACGCTGGCCGCACCCGCTGCGGCCAATCTTCCAGCGACGGTAGGGGCGCTGGACGACGGCCGGACAACGCTCTTGGTCAGGAACCTTCTAAACGAAGTTGGTCTGAACGCTCGGACACGGCGGCGTGGGGATACCAATATGCGTATTGACGCTGTTGGTTTCTCTCGCAGCGGAAGGCCTTTTGTAGCCGAAATTGAGACCGGTGCGGGCGTCTTGGAATCTCCACGAGCGCTTCTTGAAGATGTAGCTGTCCTTCACTCGCGCTACGGCTATTCGGTCGATGGCATCGACCCTGTCAGCATAATCCTATCGTTTCCAAGTGTCCGTTCAGAATACTATCAGGTGATCCGGGACATCGAGAACGTGCTTGGACTGCGCTGCCGCTCGATAACCGTTGGCGCACTCGTTGCCTTGGTATGGAATTTCGTGAAGCTGGACGGCTTTGACGGTGACGCCTTCACTATGGGTGACGGGGTGATCAATCTGGCCGACTCTCTCGGCCTAGACGATGCAAAAATCATAGAGCCATATCCAGGCGCATTTAAACCGGCGAAGTAGCCAAAAAATCTGCCTGTTTCAGACAGTCGGCCTCTTGCGCTTTCACGATGCGCTGGCGCGCTATCGCTATATAGTCAGGATTCAGTTCAAAGCCGATATGGCCCCGCCCCTCTAAGGCGGCTGCAACGCATTCGCTGCCGCTACCCACAAAGGGAACTAGGATGGTGTCACTGGGATTCGAAAAATGTTTCACGATCCTGCGAGAGATTGATAGCGGCTTCTGGGTTGGGTGATCGACCTTCTCATCCCGGAATCGGCGACCTGCAAGGGTGGGAAATGACCAAATGTCACCAGCCATACGGCCTTCGGGGTTAGGTTCCCAAACCTTCCCGTTCTTGATGATCTTGTGCTTCAGGCGTTCCTGACTTTTGTAGGGTTCACGGATGGTCGTATAAATGTAGCGATCCGTCTTAGAGAACCAAAGCAAAGGCTCGTAGGTGGCATTGAGGGAACGCTTGCCATATCCAGCAAAGCCGTTCTCATAGTGCCAGATGATCTGGCGGCGGTAAATCAGGCCCATTTCCAGCATCATGCACTGAACCCAGCACATATGGTGGTGGATGCCGTAAACGAAGATATTGCCCTGGTCCGAGAGCAGACGGTTCGCTTCCTCAAGCCACGCCCGAGTCCAGTCTCGCCATTCCGCCTTACGCTCGGTTTCCTTCCACGGTCCAAAATCCTTATTCAGATTGTAAGGCGGGTCGGCCACGATCAGGTTGAAGGAGCCAGCCTCGAGCTTTGCCATGCCCTCAATACAATCGCCGTGAATGATGCAAGAATCTGACATTATTTTGGTTTCTGCAAAATCAGGATGTATTGGTTGTGGATATTAGGAACATAAGCATAGGGATAGCCGTAGGGAAACACCTTCTTGTGACGCTGATATAAGACCTTAAGACCACGCATTTCCAGCCCGTAGGCTTCAAGCGCTCGTGCTAGGTCAGCATGAAACATGATGTATTTTGACTTATCGCGAAAATCGCTAACGATAATCGCCATATAGCGACCGCGCTTAAGAACGCGGGCACACTCGCCTAAAATCACCGCCAGTTCACGCAGGAAGTCGTCATAGCTTTCAATTTTGGCTAGGTCGCGCGCGTCGGTGCCATAATCCTTGGCAAGCCCTTTTTCTATGCGCTCTTGGCGGACTTTGTGGTCCGCCTTCTTGAGGATTGACCAATAGGGCGGGCTGGTAACAACAAAATCTACACTCTCGGTAGCAATCGTTGGTAGGTGATCGCGCGCGTCGCCCTCAAGGATGTGCTGGCCATCCACGGTAGAAAACATATCGCGGACCTCTGTAGCGAGCCTTTGGCGCGATAGTTCAGCAAAGTCCGGGTTCAATTCGATGCCGATGCCGTGGCGTTCGTCAATAGCGCATGCCTTTAATGTCGATCCGACACCTACAAAGGGATCAAGGACAGTGTTACCCCTTTTGGTGAAAAAGCGGATAAGACGACCAACATCGGTAAAAGAAAATGGCGCAGGATGCTGGCGCTCGATCTGAGCATCGGCATGACCGGCACCTAGCCCGCGCTGGTTCCAGACAGAGACCGTCTCGGGAATCCACTCCCGCGCCGTCAAATCATTCAACTGGTTTCGCGGGTCTACTGTCGCAGGAAGCTCTTCGGCGTCTGCATTATCATCTGCCTCGACCGCTACATTCTGTGTGACCTTTGAGACAGCACTCTTCGGGGGTCGGCCTCGTCTTTTCGGCGTAGTTGCTACAGTGACATTTTCATCGGCAAATAATTCAGTTTTCAACTTCATCCCGTCCCTCGATCAGTTCTTTAAGCCGCGCGATCTCGGCACGGTTGTACATACGATAACCATTGATCGGATGGCGGCGCGGAGTCAGCCGTCCCTGTCGGTCCCAGTTTCGTAACGTTGAGACTGATACCCCCAAGAAGTTCGCAGCTTGTGCGATGGTCATGTGGCTGGACTCTAAGATCGTTCTGTTCATGGCTATCAAACTCTATCAATCCTTAGTAAACATGAACAACGAGTATGCTACAAGGACAAAGCGTGTTCAGGATCTTAAGCTGCTGGACCCGCGCTACTTATAGTTCCCAGCCCAGATTCCTATCGCGTGCACGCTGCCTTTCCAGCTCTAGTTGGCGCTGCTTTTCGCGCTCTTCCTCCAGCTTTCGCTGTTGCTCCTGGCGCGGGTCGGTCTTGTCCCGCTCAAGTACCTGTTTGAGCCGGTCGCGGATAGCGTCCGCCCCGGCTTCATGACCACGTTCATCCGCCGCAAGATCACGCCCCGCAATCCGTGCGAGCCGCTGCTTGATTTCCCCCTGATCCAGCTCTTTTGCCTGCCGCCCTGCGACGGCGCGCAATGCCGCCAA
The DNA here is from genome assembly GCA_038231775.1 of Rhodobacterales bacterium. Taxonomy (GTDB): domain Bacteria; phylum Pseudomonadota; class Alphaproteobacteria; order Rhodobacterales; family Rhodobacteraceae; genus Stagnihabitans. Next base: position 8,605 of record JBBRKS010000104.1, read on the forward strand.
CCCGGCGCTGACATGGCCCTGCCCTTCTTCCCGCGCCTCAGCCCAGGCATCGCGCGCCAGCTCCAGCCGCTCGCGCATTTCCACGAACAAGGCCTTGGCTTGGCGAACCGCATGCACCCGCGCGCCTCTCTGGGTCAGCGGTTCGTACTCGCGGCCCTCGGCCTCGGCGGCGAATTGTTCACGGCGCTCGATGGCATTGGCAGCGGGGCCAAGCTTCAGCTCCGGCTCGCGGTCCAGTTCCTCGGCCTTCAACGTGTCACCAAGGGACAGCGCCTCCTCGCGCTGCACCTCCAATGAGCGATGATCGACGCGCTCCACCTGCCCAGCCAGCTCAAGGGCATGGTTTTGCAGCTCGGCCCAAACCCCTCGCATGGCTTCGATTTCCGGCCCGCCGGTGCTGGCCGCATCGAGAATGCGGGTTTTGTCAGTCAGCCCCTCGGCAGACAAAACGCGGGTGGTGGTCAGGATGTGGGCATGGTGATTGCGCTGATCGCCCTCGCGGTGCGGGGCATGGATCGCCACATCTGCCGCCACGCCATAGCGCTCCACGAGCTGCGCGGCGAAAGCCCGCGTGATCTCGATCCGCGCCGCGTCCGATATTTCGGACGGCAGGGCCAGCTCCCATTCGCGGGCGGTGACGGAGTTACTGCGGGTCTCCCGCGCCTCGGCGGCGTTCCACAATGCGGGGCGGTCCTGTGCCCAGTCCGGGGCATCATCGGGGGCGAGAATGAAGCAGGCTTCGACCCCGCGCTTGGCGGTGTAGTCATGCTCGCGCCCTTCCCGCTCGCACGCGATAACGGAGGCCGACCGATAGGCCGCCGCCGCCGTGGCGGATCGCCCGGCGCTGCGTTTGACCGTTTTGACCGAAAGGTGGAAGCTCGCCATGGCCGCGCCCTACCAATCCGGCGACGGGCAAAGGCAGGCGGCTTGCCACGCATGCAGACAGGCAGACATGCAAACGGGCATGCGGCCTGCTGGCCATCCGGGCAAGAAGGCCATCGCGCAAGCAGGCAGACATGCAGCATCGCCGACAGGTGGGCAATCATGCTGCCAGTGATGCGCGCGACCATCCACAGGATGGGCCAAGGTTTGCCGGACAAGCACCGCGCGGCAAACACGATCCGGCAGACAGTCCCGCTCTCGGGACAGGCGGAACCGGATCGCCCGCTGGCGTGGGCGACCTCGCGGAACCGCCCCGCTCTCGGGGCCAGTTCCAATGAGGGCGGCAGGGGCAGCGGGGCGCAATCCAACCGCGCAGGTTGGCTTGGGAAGGTTTGGAAGGGGCAGAGCGCCCTTCCATGTCGATGCGCCTCGCATCGAAGGGGTTGGCCATCGGCTGGGGGTTTCCCCCAAGAGGATCGCACGCAAATCTCGAAACCGCAGGTGAAGAGTTTGCATAAGTGCGCCCTTGTCCTTTACAGGCCTACGGGTACACGCTAGAAGTTGCGTCGGTCAATCAACATTTCAACTTAAAGAGTTCTTCGATGTCGGACATAAAAGGTGCTGAGACAGAATTAGATCGCGCAGAGAAACGCTATGCCCAAGCCAAAGCCCGCCTCCTCGCGTTGAAAAACCGGGAAGCGACGAAGGCGCGCAAGCTGGATACGCGGCGCAAGATTATTCTGGGTGGCGCGCTGGTCGATCTGGCGGAACGGGATTCCAATGCCGCCGCCATGATCGAACGTCTGATCCGCAACCTGCCCCGCGAACAGGATCAGAAAACGTTTGAAGGCTGGGATGCGAAGCAGCCCGCCTCTGCATCTTCGCCCCCTACCCCGCCCTCTGCGCCCGACGAGGCGAAAGCCCCGGCATGAAGATGATCTGGACTGTTCTCATGGCCCTGACGCGGATCGGGGTACTTCTGATTGCCTCGCCCCTGATGCTGATACAGCTGATCATGGGCCTCGGCGTTGCCACTCTAGGCGCGACCATGGCCAACATGCTGGTGCAGCTCGGCCTTGCAAACCTGCTTGGCGATGTGGGGGTTTTGTCCGGCGTCATTCGGGTTGGCGTCTTTGTGATGCTGTATCTGGTGGCCTCGGCAATGGTGATCGTGTTCTGGGCACAGATGCACCACCTGGACACGCTGTTTCGCAAAGACCGGGGCGATAGCCACGGCTCCGCGCGCTTTGCCTCCAAGGAAGAACGCAAGGCCTTCCACTCGAGCGACGGCCTGCTGATCGGGCGCGACATCGGGACTGGCAAGCTGCTGCGCTATGACGGCCCGGCACATCTTCTGACCCTTGCCCCGACACGGGCAGGCAAAGGCGTGGGTACGATCATTCCAAACCTGCTGACGGTGCCGCGCTCTGTACTGGTGATCGACCCAAAGGGCGAGAATGCGGTGATCGCGGGTGAGGCGCGCAAGCGGTTGGGGGCTGTGCATGTCCTTGACCCCTTCGGCGTCACCGGCCTGCCCGCCTCGGCGTATAATCCCCTCGGGCGGCTGTCGGCCCAAAGCCTCGATCTGGGCGAAGATGCCGCTTCTCTGTCTGAAGCCCTTGTCATGGACCCGCCCGGCCAACAGTCAGACGCGCATTGGAACGAAGAGGCCAAGGCGCTTCTGTCGGGGCTGATCATGTTTGCCGTGGCGCATGAGGATCAGGATCGCAAAACCCTCGCCACGGTGCGGGAATATCTGACCCTGCCGCCCGAAAAGTTCCGCACCCTTCTGGAGCTGATGCAGGACAGCGCCGCAGCCGGGGGATTGATCGCCCGCGCAGCCAACCGCTTCCTTGGAAAATCCGACCGCGAAGCGGCCTCGGTGATGTCCTCGGCGCAGCGCCACACCCATTTCTTGGACAGCCCCCGCATCGTGGCCGCAACATCGCGCTCAGACTTCCAGTTCTCAGCCTTGCGGCATGATCTGACCTCGATTTTTCTCGTCCTGCCGCCGAACCGCCTCGACGCCTACAGCCGCTGGCTGCGCCTTCTGGTGGCACAAGCGCTTCAGGACATAGCGAGAGACGCAGAAGCGGCTCAGGCAGGCTCACAGCGGCTGAAACAGCCCGCCCTGTTCCTCCTCGATGAGTTCGCAGCCCTTGGCCGTCTGGAAGCCGTAGAACGCGCCATGGGGCTGATGGCGGGCTATGGGCTGCAACTCTGGCCAATCCTTCAGGACATGAGCCAGCTGAAAGACCTCTACGGCGCGCGGGCCAATACCTTCGTGGCCAACGCGGGCGTGCTGCAAACCTTCGGGGTGAATGATTACGAGACAGCCAAATGGCTCAGTCAAAGCATGGGCAAGGAAACCATCGGCTATCAGACCGAAAGCTACCGCCCCGGCGATATCGCCTCTACCACCCAGCACATCGCGGCGCGCGACCTGATGACCCCGGATGAAATCATGCAGATTGACCCTGCCGTCCAGCTGCTGCGCGTCCAGGGTAAGCCGGTGATCATCGCCAAAAAGCTGCGCTATTTCGCGGACAGGGAATTTGACGGGCTTTACCGGTCACCGGATGCGCAACCCGCAAATCCTTTGTCTGATCCCGCAACACCGAACCCTTAAATCTTATCGCTGATCTCATAACACGGATATCCTGATGCCTGCCCTTGGTCCTGCCACCGCCGCCCTCTCTGATGCCGAACTTCGTGAAACCATCGACCTTCATAGTGCCGTGCTCTCCAGGATGTCGGACAAGATCGACGCACAGGGCGTTCTCCAACAGGAACTCATCGACGTTTCAATCAAAGGGATGGACGCCATACTCAACGCAGCACTTGCGGCGAAGAAGCAGACTGACCCTGCCCGCTATGCCCAGCACATCGAGCAGGAACTCGACAAGACAATCGGCAGGATTTTGGACAGGTTGGATATCCTGCATTCCAGTTTTGAAGCTGACCGGTGCAACGCCGCCTACAGGCTGGAAGATTTGGTCGAACAGGAAGAAATCACCCTTCAGCGGCTCCGGGCTGATCAGGAAAGAGCGGGACGCTGGAAAAAGCGCATTCCATTCATAGCACTCTTTGGGCTGGTCCTAGTGCTCGGCTTGGCCATAGCCCTGCCCCGGTTCTTGGCTGATTCTGGCTTTGGTTGCGATGTCATCGGTGGTGCCTGGACTCGTTTGACGACCGAGGCTGAAGTCTGTGTTTTTTACAGGGGCTGATGCTGAAGCTACAACCCTGTGAGTGTTATATGGTGTTAAAATAGGTGTTACGTTGTGGATAAGTGTATGTAAGTATTTGATAGAAATTAGTTATTAGAAGCGCCCTGTGTGCAGAGTCACGAAAGAGCGTGTGCAGAGTCACGAAGAAACGTGTGTAAAGTCACGAAAGCGCCCTTGCCGTGTGTGAAATCACGAAGGGCCTTGACGGCGTGTGTGAAATCACGAAAGTAGGTGTATGGTGGGTGAAATCACGAACGAAACAAAGTCTCCGCTTCTGCCTGATCGTCTAGAACAGGCAGACCTGTTCATTTGTGACATTTTCGACGCCGCCCCCAAGGGGGACATGGCCTCGATGGCACACCCGATTTTCTCGCTTTCGACGAAGCCTGACCATCGCATCCGCAGATACGAAGACGAATCCGGCAAGAATTTTGTGGAAGTGAAGCCCTCTGCTGAAGGGTTGGCGACCATCCACGACCGTGATGTCCTGATCTACTGTATCAGCCAACTGATGGCTGCGATCAATGAAGGAAAAACACCATCCAAGACACTGAGAATGAAGGCTTACGACTTCTTGAAGGCAACAAACCGTGTCACTGATGGCCGTGGATACGATGCCCTGCGAAGCGCCCTGATCAGGCTTCAGGGCACGCAGATTGAAACGAACATCGTAACCGGTGAAACAGAACAGCTCGATATTTTCAGCATCATCGACCGGGCAAGGATCATCCGCCAGACCCGCGACGGGCGGATGCAGGAGATCGAAGTCCA
>JBBRKS010000105.1:0-13455 GCA_038231775.1 Rhodobacterales bacterium
GCCGCTTCTGGCGTTTCTTGGCGTGCTGGATGCGCCAATCTCGGGCCGCCTTGCCGCCACCCTTGACGTCAAGGGGATCGAGGCGCTGGACGGGCGGCTGGATATTGATGCGGGCGCGTTGCAACCCTCACCCCAGACCACGCCGATCCTGTTTGACCATGCCAGTCTGGGCCTTGGCTATGACCCGACCGCAGGCCGCATCCTGCTGACCGACCTGTCGGTGCAAAGCCGCACGCTGCGTCTGACCACCAGGGCGCAAGCGTATATGGTTGACGCTGACGGGCACACCATCACAGGGCCGTTGTCGGGCCGAACCCCGGTTGCGTTTCTGGGGCAAATCGCCATTTCGGACCTGTCGGTTGACCCTGCGGGCCTGTTTGCAGCGCCAGTGCAGTTCAGTCAGGGCGCGGTTGATCTGCGGCTGCGGCTGGACCCGTTCACCGTTGAGATCGGCCAGTTTTCGTTGACCGGAGGCAGCGAGCATCTTGGCCTGTCCGGTCAGGTCAGCGCCGACAAGGCCGGGTGGAACGCTGCCCTTGATCTGACGCTGAACCAGATCTCACGCGACAGGCTTCTGGCGATCTGGCCCTTGCAACTGGTGACGGGCACCCGGTCATGGGTCGCCAACAACATCCGCAACGCCGACCTGTCCGACCTGCGCGCCAGCGTGCGCATCGCGCCGGGAACCGAACCGAAGGCAGAGCTGTCTTACGGCTTCACCAAGGCCGAATTGCAGATCATGCCACGCATGCCGCCGATCACCGGGGCGGACGGCTATGCCACCATTCAGGGCAAGACCTATACGCTTGTCATGTCGCGCGGGCAGATCACGCCACCCCAAGGCGGTACGATTGACGCCTCTGGCACGGTGTTTTCGGTGCCCGATATCACGCAAATCCCCGCTGTTGCCGCCATTGACGTGCATCTGGCCGGGGCATTGACCGCCATTCTGTCGCTGATGGATCAACCGCCCTTCCAGTACCTGCAAAAGGCCGGGCAGCCGGTTGACCTTGGGTCAGGGCAGGCCACGGTGTCAGCACAGGTCAGCCTGCCGATGAAGGGGCGGGTGATGCCGTGGGATGTGACGTTCAAGGTGGCAGCGACGGTGGCCAACTTCGCCTCGGATGAGTTGATCACGGGCCACCACCTGACCGCGCCGCTGCTGCGGGTTGCGGCCACGCCGGGGTCTTTGGCGATCTCTGGTCAGGGGCTGATCGGCACGGTTCCGTTCGACGGCACCTTTGTGCAGAAACTGCCGCCGACCGCGCCGTTGTCGCAAGACAGGGCGTTGCGCGATGTCGTGCCGCCGGGTGCCCTGATCCTGCCCAGCCAGCCGCCGGTGCCTGCGGCACAGGTCACCGGCAAAGTGACCCTGTCGCAGGATACCGTGGCCGAGTTTGGTCTTGGTTTGCCGCGCAGCATGGTGTCGGGGCAGGCGCTGGCCGATGTGACGCTGGACCTGCCCAAGGGCGAAGCGCCGCGTTTGCACCTGACCTCTGATCTGGCGGGCATGACCCTCGCCATTCCGGATCTGGGGTGGCACAAATCCCCCACCGCGACCGGCACGCTTGAGGCTGACGCGCGGCTTGGCCCCGACCCCGAAGTGACCCGTCTGGACCTGCAGGCTGCGGGCCTGAAAGCAGCAGGCAAGGTGCTGCTGCATCCCAACGGTGCGCTGGATGTGGCGCGTTTTGACAAGGTGACGATGGGCAGCTGGCTGGACGGCGCGGTCGAGATTGCAAGTCAGGGTGCAAACAGGCCGGTCCGGCTTGCCATCACGTCAGGCAGCATCGACCTGCGCAAATTGCCGCAAACTGGCGGGGCATCGGGGCCTGCAACCTCTGGCAACCCGATCAGCGTGGTGGTGCAGTTGGTCAGGGTGGCCGACAGCCTGCGCATCACCGGTTTTGTCGGTGATTTCACCACAAAGGGCGGCTTTAACGGCACATTCAGCGGGTCGGTCAACGGGTCCGCCCCGATCACCGGCACGGCGGTGCCCAGCCGCAACGGGACGGCCGTGCGCATTTCGGCCCCGGATGCCGGACAGACGATGGCGGCTGCCGGCATCTTTTCGTCAGCCCATGGCGGCAATCTGGAGATGACCCTGATCCCGCGGGCGCAAAGCGGCACCTATGACGGCTCTGCCGTGGTCAGCCAGATCCGGGTCAACAACGGGTCGGTCATGGCTGACCTGTTGTCGGCAATCTCTGTCGTCGGCCTGCTGGATCAGTTGCGCGGCGCGGGCATCGTGTTTGAAGACGCGCAAGCCCAGTTTCTGCTGACACCAGACGCGATTGAGGTGCAGAAGGGGTCGGCGATCGGCGCCTCGCTTGGCGTGTCGCTGGAGGGGATCTACAAGACCGGAACCTCTGTTCTGAACATGCGCGGCGTGGTGTCGCCGATCTATATGCTGAACGGGATCGGGTCGGTCCTGACACGGCGGGGTGAGGGGCTGTTCGGGTTTGCCTTCAAGCTGACCGGGTCGGCAGAGGAACCTGATGTCACGGTGAACCCGTTGTCGATCCTGACCCCCGGCATGTTCCGCGACCTGTTTCGCGCGCCCGCCCCGACCTTGACACCGCAGCCGGTTCCTGCGCCAAGCGTTGCTCCGGTCGAACCGTCGGACCGGACCGGAGGCGACCGATGAACCTGTCGGACTTTGACTTTGACTTGCCAGAGGGGCTGATTGCCACCCGTCCGGCCCGACCGCGCAGTGCGGCACGGCTGCTGCTGGCCGAGGGTGATGCGCTGACCGATCTGGTGGTGCGCGATCTGGTGGATGTGTTCCGCCCCGGTGACCGTCTGATCCTGAACAACACCCGCGTCATCCCCGCCCGTCTGTTCGGCCAGCGTCAGCGCGGTGAGGCGGTCGCCAAGGTCGAGGTCACCCTGCTGGAGCCTTTGGCTGACGGTTGGCGCGCGCTTGCCAAACCCTTGCGCAAGGTGCAGGTCGGTGAGGTAATCCGCTTTTCCGATGCGCTGTCGGCCACTGTTGTGCAGAAATCTGACACCGACATGGTGCTAAGGTTCAACCTGTCCGGCCCCGACTTTGACGCTGCGTTGGCTGAGGCGGGCCAGATGCCGCTGCCGCCCTATATCGCCGCACTTCGCCCGGCCGATGATCAGGACCGCGTGGATTATCAGACGGTTTTCGCCCGCCACCCTGGTGCAGTGGCCGCCCCCACGGCCAGTCTGCATTTCGAACCGTGGCTGCTGGACGCGCTGCGCGCCAAGGGTGTGAGTTTTACTGAGGTGACCCTTCATGTGGGCGCAGGCACCTTTTTGCCGGTCAAGGTTCAGGATGTGACGACCCACAAGATGCACGCCGAATGGGGCGAAGTGACCGAGGCGGCTGCGGCAGAGATCAACTCCACCCGTGCCTCTGGGGGGCGGGTGATTCCGGTCGGCACCACGGCGCTGCGGTTGATTGAAAGTGCAGCCGTTTCAGGTCAGGTCCGGCCGTGGCGCGGCCCGACCGACATTTTCATTTATCCCGGCTACCGGTTCAGGGTGACTGACGGGCTGATGACAAACTTTCATTTGCCGAAATCAACGCTGCTGATGCTGGTGTCGGCGCTGATGGGGGTGGACCGGATGCGCAGGGTCTATGCCCACGCGCTTGAGCAGAAGTATCGGTTCTTTTCCTACGGCGATTCGTCCTTGCTGATCCCGTGACACCGGGGCCACGAATTTTCTGCGAAAATTCAAAAGGGGCGGCAGAAGTCCCGGCGGAACCTGAATTTTCGCAGAAAATTCGATGGCAGCAGACGGCGCGTCGGAAATTCCGCTATCGTTAACCAAGCCGCTGCTAAACTGCCCCTGTCGAACCGGAGCCTGCCGATGCTGAAAGTCCTTGCCCAATCCTGGCCCCTGCTTTTGGGGGTGATGCTGTTGATGGTGGGCAACGGCGTGCAGGGCACTTTGCTGGGTGTGCGCGGTGCGGCAGAGCATTTCAGCACCTTTCAACTGTCCATCGTGATGTCGGCCTATTTCGTGGGCTTTCTGGGTGGGTCGCGACTTGCGCCGTCAATGATCCGGCGGGTTGGCCATGTCCGGGTCTTTTCGGCACTCGGCTCGATGATCTCGGCGGTGCTGATCCTGTATCCCCTCGTGCTGGACTGGACGGCTTGGTCGCTTATGCGGGTGCTGATCGGGTTTTGCTTTTCGGGCATCTATGTCACGGCGGAAAGCTGGCTGAACAACACTGCGACCAATGACACGCGGGGGCAGGCGCTGTCGGCCTATATGATCGTGCAGATGCTGGGCATCATCGCCAGTCAGGGGCTGCTGTCGCTGGGCGACCCGTCGGGGTACGGGCTTTTCATCATTCCGTCGGTTCTGGTGTCACTGGCCTTCATGCCGATCCTGCTGGCCGACACGCCTGCGCCAACGTTCGAGAATGCCAAGCGGATCAGCTTTCGCAAGCTGTACACCACCTCGCCCCTCGGCTGTGTCGGGATGCTGCTGACGGGCGGGATTTATGCGGGGATGTTCGGCATGGCCTCTGTCTGGGGGGCGATGCAGGCGCTGACCTTCGGGCAGATCGCGGCCTTTGGGGCGACGCTGTATATCGGCGGGCTGGTGCTGCAATATCCGATCGGCTGGGCCTCTGACCGGCTGGACCGGCGCAAACTGATCATGGGGCTGTCGGCACTGGGAGCCATCGTGATGGGGGTGGCGACTTTTGTGACGCTGCCGTTCTACCCGATCCTTGGCGTGGCCCTTCTGCTGGGCGGCATCATCAACCCGTTGTATTCGCTGTTGATTGCCCTGACCAATGATTACCTGAAGAAAGAGGATATGGCAGGCGCCTCTGCCGGACTTATCTTTCTGAACGGGTTTGGCGCGATTTTTGGCCCGCTGGTGTCAGGCTGGTTTATGGCGCAGATCGGGGCGGGCGGGTATTTCCTGTTCCTTGGCATCCTGTTCGTCGTCCTTGCCGTCTATGCCGGTTGGCGGATCAGCCGCCGCTCTGGCCCGCTGGAACAGGGCAGCTACATGGGCCTGTCGCCAAACGCCTCGTCTCTGGCGGTTGGTGCGGTGATGGAGAAGGACCCGCGCCGCAGCCGTGCCGGCTAAGGGTGCGCTGTGACTAGCCCCGCTGAGTGCGCCGGGTGGGTGTACTCACATAGGATGCCCGGCGCGTGTTCCGGGTGATTGTGCCGGGTGCGTGTGTTCACGCAGAGTACCCGCAGAATGTGCCCACTGAATCCGTCCAACCCGGTCAGCGTTCGCGGTCAGCATGCCCGCTGACTCTGCAGCTTGATTGTACTGTCCGGGCGAACCTGTCACTTTGCCTGGAAATGCAGGCCGGAAAGTGGAGAATGTGCATGGATGATCCGGTTCAGGTTCTGGATTTCTGGCTTGGCACTGTGGGTCCGGACGGCTGGTATGCGGGCGGTGATGATCTGGACGCTGCATGCAGCGATGCTTTCCTTGACCTGTGGCAAGCGGCGCGGGATGGCGGGTTGGACCATTGGGTGGACGGCACTGTGGCGACCCTCGCCTACCTGATATTGACCGACCAATTGCCCCGCAACATGCACCGGGGTTCGCCCGACAGCTTTGCCACCGATGCTTTGGCCCTCGCCGCCGCACGCCGCGCTGTCGACGAAGGCTGGGACATGGACGCGCCAGAACCCGAACGGCAGTTCTTCTACATGCCGTTTGAACATTCAGAATCGGCGGTGGATCAGGCGGAAGCGGTGCGTCTGATCGAGGAACGCCTGCCATCGGACCCGGAAATGGCGCTGCATGCCCGCGCCCATCAGGACATCATCCGGCGCTTTGGCCGGTTCCCCGGGCGCAACGCAGCCCTTGGCCGACACACCACGCCCGAAGAGGCGGCATTTCTGGCTGAAGGCGGGTACGGCGCGCTGATCCGGACACTGAAGGCCAGTCATGCAAACGGCGCATAGGGCCACAGCGCGCCCAACCTTGCTGGACAATTACAGATAGTTTAACATCAAACTACTTTTTCAAGGGAGGAAAAGATGGCGGTTCAAAGCTTTGACGTGGTGGTGATCGGTGCCGGTCCCGGTGGATATGTGGCGGCGATCCGGGCTGCACAGCTTGGCCAGAAGGTCGCGATTGTCGAGCGTGAAAATCTGGGCGGCATCTGCCTCAACTGGGGGTGCATCCCGACCAAGGCGCTGTTGCGCTCTGCCGAGGTGTTTCACCTGATGCACCGCGCCAAGGAATTCGGACTGAAGGTTGATGGCGCAAGCTTTGATCTGGACGCAGTGGTGGCGCGGTCGCGCGGGGTTGCCAAGCAACTGTCGGGCGGCATTGGCCATCTGATGAAAAAGAACAAGATCACGGTCTTCATGGGGGCGGCCACCCTGCCCAAGGCTGGCACCGTTGTGGTGAAAACCGACAAGGGCACCGAGGAGTTGACCGGCAAAGCCATCATCCTCGCCACCGGGGCGCGTGCGCGCGAATTGCCGGGGCTAGAGGCGGACGGCGATCTGGTCTGGACCTACCGCCACGCCTTGCAGCCCAAACGGATGCCCAAGCGGCTTCTGGTCATCGGATCGGGCGCCATCGGCATCGAATTTGCCAGCTTCTTCAACACCTTGGGCGCGGATACCACAGTGGTTGAGGTGATGGACCGTGTGCTGCCGGTCGAAGACGCCGAAATCAGCGCCTTTGCCAAGAAGGCCTTTCTGAAGCAGGGGATGAAGATCCTTGAAAAGACCACGGTCAAGAAACTGGACCGGTCGCCCGGCAAAGTGGTCGCCCATCTGGAATCGGCCACCGGTACTGTGACGGAGGTGTTTGACACGGTGATCTCTGCCGTCGGCATCGTCGGCAATGTCGAAGGGCTGGGGCTGGAGGCGCTGGGCGTCAAGATCGACCGCACCCATGTGGTCACCGACGAATTTTGCCGCACCGGCGTTGCGGGTCTGTACGCGATTGGCGATATCGCGGGCGCGCCTTGGCTGGCGCACAAGGCCAGGCATGAAGGTGTGAGGGTCGCCGAACTGATGGCGGGCGGCCAGCCGCATCCGATCAAACCCGGTTCGATTGCGGGCTGCACCTATTGCCATCCGCAGGTCGCCAGCGTGGGGATGACCGAGGCCAAGGCCAAAGAGGCGGGCTTTACCATCAAGGTCGGCCATTTCCCCTTCATCGGCAACGGCAAGGCGATTGCGCTGGGCGAGACGGAAGGGATGATCAAGACCATCTTCGACGCCAAAACCGGAGAGCTTTTGGGTGCCCACATGATCGGTGCGGAAGTGACCGAACTGATCCAGGGCTATATCATCGGCCGTCAGCTTGAGACGACCGAAGAAGACCTGATGAACACGGTCTTCCCGCATCCAACCCTGTCAGAAATGATGCACGAGTCGGTGCTGGATGCCTACGGGCGCGTCATCCACATGTAGCCTACGATTTTTCGGCGAAAAATCAGGCTAAGCCGCGCTAATCGTCGGATATTTGGCCACAACTGCCCAGTTGATTGGCCAACAGGGATATCAGAACGGCCTCCTGCGGCAGACCGTTCTGGCGCAGGAAATCGGCCTGAACCGAATACGCCTCAGCCTCTAACGCGGCGGGGCAGGCGGCGCGGGTCTGGGCGTTGTTGGCATATTGCGCGGCGTGGACCAGTTCGTGCAGCAGATAGCTTTGGCCGTAGATGGTGGTCAGATCAAGATCTGGGGCGAGTTCGATACGACCGCTGTCCGGCAGATATGCCCCGGCCTGCGAACGCAGGCTTTGGGCTGGCGGAACTGCGGTAAAGCCGATCTGCGGGCAGGGTGGCGGAACATATCCGGTTGAGGATGCTACAAAAAGGTTCAGGTCCTGCACAAGCGGGCACAGGTCGGCACTGTGGGCTTGGGTGCCAAAAAGAGCGATAAGGCAAGTTGCGCGCAGGATTTCCACAAGACCGATACTGAACTTTCGCAAAAACTTTGCAATACTGTCGCGAATATTTCATGAACCTTCAAATACGAGCCGGCCCGCCCTGCACAGCTTGCCAATCGGGCGCGGGCGGCCTAGTCACAGGCTGTTCCAAACCGGATGACTTTGATGCGCGCGCTTTTGACCATTCTGGCGCTGTGGTGTGCGGGTCTTGGGGCCGCTGCACAATTCGGCAAGATTTCCGTGGCTTACGCAGCGCTTGGTGCGGCCTATCCGGCCGAGGCGGGTGTGTGGATCGGGTTGATGGTGTCGGTGGTCGGCATCGTCGGGCTGGTTTTTGGCACCACGGCAGGGCTGGCTGTGGCGCGGGTTGGCGCGCGCCGCGCGGTGCTTTGCGCGTTGGGTCTGGGCGCTTTGGTGTCGCTGGTTCAGTCATTTTTACCGCCGTTTGGCTTCATGATGGTGGCGCGCGTGCTGGAGGGTGCCTCGCATCTGGCGATAGTGGTTGTAGGGCCTACGGCGATTGCGGCGACAGCGCCGGTTCATCGGCAAGGGGCCGCGATGACGCTATGGTCCAGTTTTTTCGGGCTGACCTATGCGGTGCTGGCTTGGGTTGGGCCGGGGATATTGCAGGCGTCTGGGATTGCGGGACTGTTCCGGCTGCATGCGCTGTGGATGGTGGCCTGCGCTGGCGCGTTGTGGGTGTTGATGCCTGCCGACGTGCGGCCTGTCGCAGGCAAGCAGCACAGCGGGCTGTGGGCGCAGCATGTGCGGATTTATGCCTCACCCTTCATCGCAGCGCCTGCAACCGGGTTTGTCTGCTATACGGTGACCTATGTGGCCGTGCTGACGCTGATGCCTGCGTCCTTGGGCGCGTGGGGGCATTTTGCCGGGGTTGCCATGCCGTTGGTGTCAATCGGCGTCAGCCTGACACTGGGCGTCTGGCTGTTGGGCCGGGTCAGTGCTGTGCGGCTGGTTGAGGCGGGGTTTGCGGTGGCGGCCATCGCGGCCTTGGGGATCTGGGCGTTGTGGGGGCAGGATGGGGTGATTGCGGCGGCCCTGCTGTTGGCGGCAAGCCTTGGCATCGTGCAGGGTGCCAGCTTCGCGTCGATCCCGCAACTGAACCCGTCGTCACAGGATCGCGCCGGGGCTGCGGGGGCGATTGCCCAACTGGGCAATCTGGGCACGACAACCGGGACGCCCTTTCTGGCGTACCTGATGCAAACTGCGGGGGTCAGCGGGCTGGCGCTGTTTCTTTTCGGGTTTTCCACGGCGGGCCTTGGCATTCACCTGATTCAGGCCAGACGCAGGGCTTTGCGCGGCTAAGTGGGCCAAAAGACCGCTGATGTCCTGCCCGCAAAGCGCGTGTCAAAACATCAGCCTTTGGGATTCGCGACGGGCGGCACTTTTGATTTGCGCTTGTTCATCCTTCGTTCACATTTTCGGGTTGGAAAGCCCGGGGCTTAGGCCTATCTTGTACCTGCTTAAGGGGTGGGTCATGGCAGAGCACAAGTTCATCGAGGTGCGCGGCGCGCGCGAGCACAATCTGAAGAACGTGGATGTCGATATTCCGCGCGATCAGTTCGTGGTGATCACCGGCCTGTCGGGGTCGGGCAAATCCTCATTGGCGTTTGACACGATCTATGCCGAGGGGCAGCGCCGCTACGTCGAAAGCCTGTCGGCCTATGCGCGGCAGTTTCTGGATATGGCGGGCAAGCCGGATGTTGACCATATCAGTGGTCTGTCCCCTGCCATTTCTATTGAACAGAAAACCACGTCGAAAAACCCCCGGTCCACCGTGGGCACCGTTACGGAAATTTACGACTATCTGCGCCTGTTGTTCGCCCGGGTGGGGGTGCCGTACTCTCCGGCAACCGGGCTGCCCATCACGGCAATGCAGGTGCAGGACATGGTTGATGCCGTGATGGCGATGGAGGAGGGGTCGCGCGCCTATCTGCTGGCCCCGATCATCCGCGACCGCAAGGGTGAGTACAAGAAAGAGCTTTTGGACCTGCGCAAGCAGGGCTTTCAGCGCGTCAAAGTTGATGGGCAATTCTACGACCTCGATGAACCGCCCGTCATCGACAAGAAACTGCGCCATGACATTGACGTGGTGGTGGACCGGATCGTGGTCAAGGACGGCATCCAGATCCGCCTTGCCGACAGCTTTCGTACGGCTTTGAACCTGGCCGACGGCATTGCCGTCATGGAAACCGCCCCGGCCGAGGGGGATGGCATCCGCATCACCTATTCCGAGAAATTCGCCTGCCCGGTCAGCGGTTTCACGATTGCCGAGATCGAGCCGCGCCTGTTTTCGTTCAACGCCCCGTTTGGCGCCTGCCCGGCCTGTGACGGGCTTGGGGTGGAGTTGTTCTTTGACGAACGCCTTGTGGTGCCTGACCAGAACCTGACCCTCGCCCAAGGGGCCATAGCACCCTGGGCCAAGTCGAAAAGCCCGTATTTCACCCAGACCATTGATGCGATGGCGATCCATTACGGCTTTGACAAGAAAAAGAAATGGAAAGACCTGCCCGACAAGGTCAAAGAGGTGTTTCTGCGCGGTTCCGGCGGTGAAGAGATAGAGTTCCGCTATGACGAGGCGGGCCGCATCTACACCGTCAAGCGCATCTTTGAAGGCGTCATTCCGAATATGGAACGGCGCTACAAGGAAACCGACTCGGCGTGGAGCCGGGAGGAGATGGAGCGTTTTCAGAACAACCGCTCGTGCGGCACCTGCCACGGCTACCGCCTGCGGCCAGAGGCTTTGGCTGTCAAGATTGCAGGCCTGCACGCAGGGCAAGTCGTGCAGATGTCGATCCAGGAGGCGTATGCGTGGATCGGATCGGTTCCCGCCAGCCTGACCAACCAACAAAATGAAATCGCCCGGGCCATCCTGAAGGAAATCCGTGTACGGCTTGGTTTTCTGGTGAATGTCGGCCTGAATTACCTGACGATGAGCCGGAATGCCGGCACCCTATCGGGTGGTGAAAGCCAGCGCATCCGGTTGGCCAGTCAGATCGGGTCGGGGTTGACCGGGGTGCTGTATGTGCTGGATGAACCAAGCATCGGCCTGCATCAGCGCGACAATGACCGCCTGTTGACGACGCTGAAAAACCTGCGCGATGCGGGCAATACGGTGCTGGTGGTCGAACATGACGAGGATGCGATCCGCGAGGCGGATTACGTGTTTGACATGGGACCGGGGGCGGGGGTGCATGGCGGAGTTGTGGTGTCACGCGGCACGCCAGCCCAGATTGCCGCCGATCCGGCCAGCCTGACCGGGCAGTATCTGTCGGGCGTGCGGTCAATCCCGGTGTCTAAAGTGCGGCGCAAAGGCAATGGCAAAAAGCTGACGGTGGTGAATGCCACGGGCAACAACCTGAAGGGCATGACGGCGGAATTTCCGTTGGGCATGTTCGTTTGCGTCACCGGAGTCTCGGGCGGCGGCAAATCGACACTGACGATTGAGACGTTGTTCAAGACGGCGGCCATGCGTTTGAACGGCGCGCATGAGACTCCCTCACCTTGCGAGACGATCAAAGGCTTTGAACATCTGGACAAGGTGATTGACATTGACCAGCGCGCGATTGGCCGCACGCCACGGTCAAACCCCGCGACCTATACCGGCGCTTTCACCCCGATCCGCGACTGGTTTGCCGGTCTGCCAGAAGCCAAGGCGCGCGGCTATCAGTCGGGCCGCTTCAGCTTCAACGTCAAGGGCGGCCGGTGCGAGGCGTGCCAGGGTGATGGCGTCATCAAGATAGAGATGCACTTTTTGCCCGACGTCTATGTGACGTGTGAGACGTGCAAGGGCCACCGCTACAACCGCGAGACTTTGGAAATCAAGTTCAAAAACAAAAGTATAGCCGACGTACTTGATATGACGTGTGAAGATGCCGCGCTGTTCTTTCAGGCGGTGCCCGCGATCCGCGACAAGATGGATGCGCTGTGCGAAGTGGGCCTTGGTTACATCAAGGTCGGCCAGCAGGCGACCACCCTGTCGGGGGGGGAGGCGCAGCGCGTCAAGCTGTCCAAAGAGTTGTCGCGCCGCGCCACCGGCAAGACTCTGTACATCCTGGATGAACCGACCACCGGCCTGCACTTTGACGACGTGCGCAAGTTGCTCGAGGTGCTGCACGCGCTGGTCGATCAGGGCAATTCTGTAATCGTGATCGAGCACAACCTGGATGTCATCAAAACCGCCGACTGGCTGATCGACATCGGGCCAGAGGGGGGCGATGGCGGCGGCGAGATTGTCGCGACGGGGACGCCGGAACAGGTGGCCAAGGTCGAAGCGTCGCACACCGGGCGCTACCTGAAACCCATGTTGGCGGTGGCAAAACGGCTGGCTGCTGAATAGGCGCGCCACATCGGGGGCATCGAACCCCCGCTGCGGCGGCTGCCGTCACGGGTTCTGCGCCGTGGTGGCCCGGGGTTACTTGGTCGAAATCCCCAGCACGGTGTAAAGCGGGCAGAAGTTCAGAAATGCCGTGCCAAGCACGATCACGCCGAACACCGCTTTCAGCCAATGGAACGCGCCGGTGCCACTGTCCATGAAAAACCAGATAAGCAAGGCCAGACCGAAAACAATCCGGGCGATGCGGTCGGGGGTTCCGACATTTGCGGTGAACATGATCCGTCTCCGGCGGGCGGTTTGCCCTGAACGGAGGTATATCCCGCCCGGAATGGGGCGCGTTGATCCAGATCAAAAAGTGGCTCCCCCTGATGGGGGAGCCGTGGGGACTTTGGATAGCGTGGTCCGTCAGAGCGGGCCTTCAGTCCATCTGTTTGAAGTTCAGGCTGGCACCCTCTTTGATGCCAGACGGCCAGCGCGCGGTGATGGTTTTGGTGCGCGTGTAAAAGCGGAACGCATCTGGGCCGTGCTGGTTCAGGTCGCCGAACGATGACTTTTTCCAACCGCCGAAGGTGTGGTAGGCCAAGGGCACCGGGATTGGCACGTTGATGCCGATCATCCCGACGTTGATCCGGTTGGCAAAGTCGCGCGCCGTGTCGCCGTCACGGGTATAGATCGCGGTGCCGTTGCCGTATTCATGGTCCATCGCAATTTTGAGCGCGTCTTCGTAGGTCGCAGCGCGCACCGTTGACAGCACCGGGCCGAAGATTTCCTTGCGGTAAATGTCCATATCGGTGGTCACATGGTCAAACAGATGCGGGCCCACGAAAAAGCCGTCCTCATAGCCTTGCAGGTTGAAGTTGCGGCCATCGACGACCAGTTTGGCCCCCTGGGCGACGCCCGTTTCGATCAGGCGCAGGATGTTGGCCTTGGCGGATGCGGTCACCACGGGGCCGTAATCCACATCATTGCCCGCGGTGTAGGGGCCGACCTTCAACTTTTCGATCCGCGGGATCAGTTTGGCGATCAGACGGTCAGCTGTTTCATCACCCACTGGCACCGCGACAGAGATTGCCATGCAGCGTTCCCCCGCAGCCCCATAGCCAGCCCCGACCAACGCATCGGCGGCCTGATCAAGGTCGGCGTCGGGCATGATGATCATGTGGTTCTTGGCACCGCCCAGCGCTTGCACGCGTTTTCCCTGTGACGTTCCGGTTTGATAGATGTAGCGGGCA